>CBFDBL010000173.1:0-9905 GCA_965603035.1 uncultured bacterium | reverse complement strand
TCCCGGAGGGAGAGGGAAACCGATGGCGCTCGTCCCCGTGCTCCTGCGCGGGGACGGGATCTTCGACGCTCTGCGTCGCTCCCATGAGGCCCGCGTCAGGCAAGAGGACGCGGAGCGTCCGGGATGACGTCCCCGCGCAGCAGCGCGGGGGGGAGCGTGGGCAGGCGCAAAGGGAACACGGCGGGAGCGACGAGGCCGCCTCGAGGCGGACCGCCCAAGGGCCTATGGCGACGGCGGCTTGGGCTCGTCTGGCCCGTCTTCGCCCGCCGGCTCGCCGTCGTCGCTCGTCTCGGGGGCAGGCGGGGCCTCATCGGTCGGCTCGCCATCGTCCTGGGCGTCGTCGTCGGGCGGCGCGTCCTCGTCGGGGAACTCGTCGGCGGGGCCGCCCTCGTCTTCCTCCGACCAGTCGATGTCGTCGCCCATCGAGTCCTCGTAGGTGTCCTCACCGTAGTGCTCGCCGTACTCGTCGTAGTACTCGTCGTCGTAGGATTCCTCGTAGCCGTAGTCCTCGGACCCGTCGCCGGGCGGCGCCTCGTCGTCGTGGGCGGAGGCGGGGCCCTCGGCGGCCATCTCGGCCTCGGCCTTGTCCCACTCGCCCCCGAGCGCGCCGTCGGGCTCGTCGTCCCAGCCCTGCCAGATGCTGTGCTTGGGCTTGAAGAACCTCGAGACCTGGATGCTGACCTCGAGCAGGATGACGAGCGGCACGGCGAGGCAGACCTGGGTGAAGGGGTCGGGCGGCGTGAGCAGCGCGCCGAGGACGAACATGGCGACGATGGCGTGGCGGCGCTTGCGCGCGAGCATCTCGGGCGTCAGGATGCCGACCCGCGTGAGCGCCGAGACGACGAGAGGCAGCTCGAAGGCCAGCCCGAAGACCAGCATCATCACCGTCTCGAACTTGATGACCTTGCTGATGGTCCACAGCGGCCGCACGCCGGCGAACTTCACGGTGTACTCGAGCAGGAACTGCACGGCCGCGGGCAGCACGGCCAGGTAGGCGAACGAGGCGCCGATGAGGAAGAGCCCCGTGCCGATCAGCATGATCGGCACGGCCGCCTTGCGCTCGCGCAGCTTCAGCCCAGGCGCCACGAAGGCCCAGGCCTGGTAGAAGACGATGGGCAGGGTGAGCGCGAACGAGGCGAGCAGCGAGAAGAGGGCCGCCGTGGCGAGCATGCCCACCGGCTCGTGCGAGATCATCAACCCCTCGAAGGTCACGCCCTTCGCGATCAGGATCTTCGACCGGCAGGCCCGATCGAGCGGCACCGTCATCAGCCAGAAGAGCTCCTGGTCGAAGACGAAGAAGATGAGCACGAAGGCCGCGCCGACGCTGCCGATGCACACGAGGATGCGGAAGCGCAGCTCGACGAGGTGGTGGGTGAAGGGCATGCGCTTCTGGTCGATGGCGAACTCGTCGTCTTCCGCCTCGGCCTCGCTCACCTCCTCCTCGGCGGCGCGGCGCTCGGCCTCGTCGCCCTCGGTCTCGGCGGCCTCGGCCTCGGAGGCCTCGCTCTCGGTGGCGTCGCCCTCGCGGTCGCCTTCGGCTTCGGCCTCGGAGGCCTGACCCTCGGTCGCGTCGCCGGCGGCGTCGCCCTCGGCCTCGGCTTCGGAGGCGTCGCTCTCGGCGGCATCGCCCTCAGCGTCAGGGCGCGACTCCGCCTCGGCGGCCTCGCCTTCGGCGGCGTCGCCCTCGACGTCGGGCTGCTCCTCGGCCTCGGAGGCCTCGCGCTCCTCGGCGTCACCGGCGTCGTCGGGTAGTTTGGGATCGTCGGGCATAGTCTAGTCGCTTGAGTGCGGATTCCAGCATGCGAACTCGTGGTCGTCGGCCTCGCGCCTCAGCGCCGGCTCGTCGGCCCGGCAGCGATCCACGGCCCGCTCGCATCGCGGGCGGAAGGCGCAGCCGGCGGGCCTGGCCGCGGGGTCGGGCACCGAGCCTGGGATCACGTCGAGCCGCTCGCGGCGCTCGCCGAGCCTGGGCACCGAGCGCAGCAGGCCGCGCGTGTAGGGATGCCGTGCGGCCTCGAAGATGGCCTCGACGGGCGCCGTCTCGACGATGCGGCCCGCGTACATCACCGCCACGCGGCCGGCGATCTGCGCGACCACCCCGAGGTCGTGGGTCACGAGCAGCACCGCCAGGTCGCTCTCGGCGCGGATGCGGCCCAACAGCTCCAGGATCTGCGCCTGGATCGTCACGTCGAGCGCCGTCGTCGGCTCGTCGGCGATCAGCAGCTTCGGCTCGCAGGCCAATGCCATGGCGATCATCACCCGCTGCCGCATCCCGCCGCTGAGCTGGTGCGGGTGGTCCCGCGCACGCTCCTCCGGCGACGGGATCTGCACGCGCCGCAGCATCGCGACGGCACGGGCCATCGCCTCCGCCCTGCCCACGGGCCGATGCGCACGCACGGCCTCGGCGATCTGGGCTCCCACCGTCAGAGCAGGGTGCAGGCTCGTCATCGGCTCCTGGAACACCATCGAGACCTCGGCGCCGCGCACCCGCCGCATCGCGGGCTCGGGCAGCCTCAGCAGGTCGCGTCCCTCAAAGAGCACTTCGCCCGCCACGATCCGGCCGGGCGGGCTGGGCACCAGGCGCAAGATGGAGAGGGCCGTGACGCTCTTGCCGCAGCCGCTCTCGCCCACCAGCCCCAGGCACTCGCCCCGGCCGATGGCCAGGTCCACCCCGTCCACCGCCTTGACGATCGCGCCCTCGGCCTCGAACCACGTCCGCAGCCCGCGCACCTCCAGGAGCGCCTCCGACGGCTCCCCCGCAGGCGTGCCGGACGCGACGGCGGGCAGCGGCGGGTGCGACAGGGCTCCGGCTCCCACAGGGACGCCCCAAGCGGGCGTCACCAGCCGATCATGCTATCGAATCGCCCTGCGAGTGTCAAACGCGCCGGCGGGCGAGACATTGCCCATGCACGCGTTCACAATCGGTGACGAGGTTTTACCGCCCGGGGCGGTCGGCTCCGTTGATCCGCCGATGGGCATCTGCTAGACTCCGGCGGGCGGGAGAGCCGTAACCACACTGGACGTGAAGCCCTGCCGATGATCGTCTCGAGGACACCCACCCGACTGCTCGCCTTGGCGCTGGCGTGTGCCGGCTCGCTCGCGTCGGCCGCGACGCTGGGCCCGGCCGAGCGCCGTCGGCTGCGGGCGCTGTGCTTCCGGCTCGGGGAGAACGAGCCTGGGAAGAAGTGGGACGCTGCGCGCGCGCTGATCCGCGAGGGCGAGCGTGCGGTGCCCGTGGTCGCCGAGCTGTTCGCGGGCGACTGGGTGGACGGGAAGCGGATGGCGGCGTGGATCCTGAGCGAGATCCACCACCCGAGCGCGGTGGGGCCTCTGAGCCGCGCGCTGGCGGACGCCGACGAGGACGTGCGGTGGAAGGCGGCGGTGGGCCTCAAGCGGATCGGCAAGCCGTCGGTGTTCGCCCTCGTGGCGACCGTGCTCACGGGGAAGCTCGAGGCGAAGCACTGCGCGTCGTGGGCGCTCGGCGAGATCGGCGACCCCGCCGGCGCCGGCGCCCTGGCCGCCGCGCTCGAGGAGCCCGACGAGGCCCTGCGCTGGAAGGCGGCGACCAGCCTCACCCAGCTCGGCGAGCCGGCGCTCCCCGCACTCGCCAAGGTGCTCCGCAACGGCAGCATCGAGACCCGCCGCTGCGCCGTCTGGGCCGTGGGCAGGATCGGCGGCACCGCCTCCCTGACCGCGCTCGACCAGGCGCTCGCCGACCCCGACAACCACGTCCGGGCCAAGGCCGTCGTCGCACTCGGCAACATCCGCAGCGCCAAGGCCACCAAGCTCCTCCTCCGCATGGTCAACGACCCCGACACCGTGGTCCGCAAGGACGCCATCGTCGCCCTCGGCCGACGCGGCAAAGCCCTCAAGCCGACCCCGCGCCCCGAGGCCACAGGCGAGCCCGCCACCCGCATCCCGCTGTTCGGCCTCTGCGAGGTCGCCTTCAAGCCACGCAAGTGCCCCCGCCTCCAGAACCCCTTCGCCGACGCCACCCTCACCGCCACCTTCATCGCGCCCGACGACCGCAACATCCAGGTGCTCGGCTTCTACGCCGGCGCCGCCACCTGGAAGGTCCGTGCCGCGCTCGACCAGCCGGGCCGGTGGTTCTACCGGCTCGACTTTCGTGCGGGGAAGCACTCGGAGCTGGGCCACGGCGGCGCGCAGTGCCTGGCGGGCAAGGCCCGCGGCTTCCTGCGCATCGACAAGCAGCACCCGCGCGTCCTGGCCTTCGACGACGGCACGCGCTTCTACCCGATCGGCACGGGCACCGAGGCGCTCGGCGCGCCCTCGAAGGCCGGCGAGCCGGCCAACACCCTGGAGACCTGGAAGAGCTACCTGGAGGCCTGCGCGAAGGCGGGGATGAACAAGTGCCGGCTCTTCCTGCTCGAGGCGCCCTGGATCGCGCCCTCGGTGGTCGCCGAGCACCCCGAGCTGGCGCCCTGGCCGCTGGGGCCTGATGGCCGGCGATACGACCTGACGCGCCTGTCGCTGCCGTTCTGGGACAAGCTCGACGCGGTGCTCGCGCACGGGGCGCGGCTGGGGATGGTCTTCGAGCTCGTGGTGTTCGACGAGACGGGCCTGGCGGCGGGCGAGGGCGAGCGCTGGGCGCTCCACCCGTTCAACGAGCGCTGCGGCGGCCCGCTCGACGGCCTGTCGGGCGCGCCGCGCTTCTACGACCTGGGGGTGGCGGCGAACCGCGCGGCGCAGGAGGCCTACGTCCGCACCCTGCTGGCCCGCACGGTGGCCAGGACGAACGTCTACTACGAGCTGAACCACGCGATGAACCGCCGGGGCTCGGCGGGCAGCCTGGGGCTGCGCTGGGCCGAGCACTGGATGGCGCGGCTGCGCGAGCGGGACCCCTTCGACCACCTGGTCTCGCTGTCGGTCGTCGAGGGCGCCGACGCGTACTACCGCATCGAGGGGATCGACATCGCGAACGTGCACGGGGACCGGGCGCCGGAGCCGCAGGGCCTGCGGATGCCGGTGCTGCTGGCCGTGGCGCACGCGCGGACGCCGCAGGCCGAGCGCGCCCTGTTCTGGCAGGCGCTGCTGCTCGGCACCTCGGCGGCCCGCGCGCCGTGGCAGCCGCTGGCCGAGCGCTCGACCCTCTTCGAGCACGCTCGCTACCTCGCCGACTACGCCGCCGACCTGCCCTGGTGGGAGCTGCGCCGCGACGACGCCGTCGTGCTCGCCGCACCCGGAGGCACCCGCGCCCTGGCCGCCGTCCGCGACGGCGAGATCCACATCTACCTCACCGGCGCCGCCGACGAGGGCGTCGTCAGGGTCGGTGTGCCCAACGGACGCTACGACGCGACCTGGCTCGACCCCAAGAACGGCACGACCCACCGCGTCGAGGACGTCCAGGCCGACCGCGGCGCACTCGAGCTCGACTGCCCCACCTTCGAGGAGGACATCGTCCTCCGCATCCGCAAGAAGCTCCCGAAGCAGCAGCCCTGACACCCGGCGCGCCGCGTCCCCCCTCACTCCCGGCCCAGGGGGCGATCTGCTAGAATGGCATGTAGAGAGCCGAGGACCTCATTGGCCATGCCCGATCTGCTGCTCCCTCCCGGCATCCGCTACGAGTGCATCCGCTGCGGCGCGTGCTGCCGGAGCCTCGAGGTCACCCTGACCGACGCCGAGCACGAGCGGCTGGCGGGGCACGACTGGTCGGCCGAGCTGCCCGACTACGCGCCCGAGCGCACCTTCGCGCCGCTCCGGGGCGCGCGCGGCAGGCAGACGTGGCGGCTGCGCCCCCTGCCGTCGGGCGCCTGCCGCTTCCTCGGCGACGACGGCCTGTGCCGCGTGCACGCCGCGCTCGGCTACCAGGCCAAGCCGTTCGCCGGCAGGCTCTTCCCCTTCACCTTCACCCTCACGCCCGTCGGGGTGTTCGTCGGCGTGCGCTTCAACTGCCCGGCCGTGGTCCGGGGCAAGGGGCCGGAGCTGGAGCGGCAGCGCCACGACATCGAGCGGCTCTACAAGGAGTACGCGCGCGCCTACCACCCGCCGATGGCGCCGGAGCGCGTGCGCTTCCACGGCCGCTACGAGCTGTCGTGGCGCGACGTCGTGCGGCTCGAGGACCAGCTCCTGGCGTTCCTGCTGGCGCAGGACCTGTCGGTGCCGCGTCGTCTGCTGGCGTGCCGTCGGCTGGCCCATCGGTTCCTGGGCGAGGCGTCGGGGACGGCGGACGGCGAGCGGGTGGGGGTGGAGCCGGACGAGATCCTGGCCGCTGCGGCCGCGGCGCAGCCCGAGGGCGGCGCGCTGTCGGGGATGGAGCGGTCGCTGACGCGTCTGCTGGTCGCCACGTTCCTGGGTGCGGCGCTGCCGTCGTACCGGGAGCTGTCGCTGGCGGGTCGGCTGGGGGTGCGGTTGGGGGGCGTGTGGCGTCGGCTGCGGCTGGCTCTGGGGCGCGGGCGGGTGGTGCTGCCTGGGGTCGAGGCGGCGGTGCCGCTCGGCGAGGTGGGGACGGTGGCGGCGGGGCCGCTGGACGTGCCGACGTCGCAGATGCTCGAGCGCTACTACGTGGCGAAGGTGGCGGGGCAGGGCTTCTTCGGGCTGACCTTCTTCGGGCGGAGCTTCGTGTCGGGCATCGACTTCCTGGCGTCGTCCTACGGCGCGATCGAGTGGCTGGCGCGGGCGCACGCGCTGGCGGCGGGGCGGCGGCGCACAGCGGCCGACGACGTGGCCTACGCCGTCGAGCAGGTGGACTACGGCTTCAGCTACGCGCCCGCCTTCGGCGGCGGGCTCGACAGGATGAGGGCCTTCCTCTTCCGCGTCTGGGGCACCGACGCGAAGCTGCTGCTCGCAGGGCTCGGGGCGGGAACGACGGATGGCGGATGATCCGTCATCGGCTCTCGGCGGCCCTGGCTTGCTTGGCGAGGCGGCGGAGGGTGTCGCGGACGTCGGTCTGGCGGAGGGTGTCGCGGATCTCGGGGTCCTCGAGCGCGTCGCGGACGCGGCGGTCGGAGAAGAAGCGTCGGTAGCGGCCCGCGGCGAAGTCGGCGACGAGTGCCTCGTCGGCGAGCACGGCCTTGACCTTCTCGCGCTCGCAGAGGCTGACGGCGACGGGCTCGTCGGCGAGCCGGCGCAGGACGGCGGGCCGCGCGGCGATGGCGGAGACGTCCTCGATGAGCGGCTGGAGCTCGACCCGCGCCGCGGGGTTGGTCGCCTCGACGGCGGCCATGACCCACGAGTCCTCCATCTGGCGGTGCAGCGGCGCCAGGTGGCTCGCGCGGATGTCCTCGGGCACGACGTCGAGCACGGCCAGGAAGAACCAGCAGGTCAGCAGCATCTGCGCCGCGCCGAACAGCCCGCCGAGCACGCGGTTCCACCCCGCGGGCTTCCCCTCCGACGTCGTGCCCAGCCACCGCGCCAGCATGCGGAAGAGCACCCAGGAGAGCACGAAGATGGCGAACCACGCGATGACGGTGCACAGGATGTAGAGCAGCGTCATCGTCTGGATGTTCCACCGCGTGGCCGCCCAGTGCGCGATCCAGCGCCCGCCGAGCTTCGCCGTCACGCTCGCCACCACCAGCGCCGCGATGCCCGCCAGCTTCCGCAGCAGCCCGCGGAAGTAGCTCCACACGGCAAACGCCACCACCAGCACGACCACGACGACGTCGATCACCATTGAGCCGGCTCCTCGCTTCGCGGGGACGGCCGGATTATAGCGCCCGCGGCGCGGGAGTCAAAGGGGCGCCCGCGGCCCGGGGCCTTGACCCGCTGCGGCTGGCGGCGTAGGATGCGTGCAGGGGACGGGCGCGGCCGGGCCGGCCGCATGGGGGAGTCCCGATGGGCAAGACATGGCTCGTGGGTGCCGTCGTGGCGGCCGTGGCGTGGGCAGGCAGCGTGCGGGCAGGCGGCCTGGACCCCGGCGCGATGATGCCGGTGCCGAAGCCCAAGGGCCCGCCGCCGACGGCGCCGCAGCCGCACAAGGGCAAGCTCTACCGCCACCGCGTCATCGGCTTCTCGTTCTGGCACCCGTCGGACTGGACGGTGAAGGAGCACGACGACGGGCTCCAGCTCATCCCGTCCAAGGCCGCGGCGACGGCGCAGGGCCCGAGCGAGGTGTACTTCATCACCGGCGAGAGCGTGGCGGGCGAGGGCATCCAGCACGCGGGCGACCCACGGGTGGTGCAGTACGTGGATGCGGCGGTGCGGAGCCTGTCGCCGACGATGGCGCGCGCGGGGCAGGCGGTGCCGGTGCCGATGACGGGCGGCCAGGGGGTGCTGCTCCAGTGGCAGGGCCGCGGGGGTAGCGGCCAGGCGGTGCAGGCCCGCGCCTACGTCGCCATCATCCGCCACCACGGGGTGTCGCTCATCGCCCTCGGACTGCCCGACTGCCTGACGGCCCGCGACCCCGACCTCCGCCGCATCTTCGCATCCTTCGCCTTCGGGCAGGGCCAGCGCGACGCACAGCTCGTCGGCACCTGGCACCTGCTCGCCACCACCTCCATCACCAACTGGTCCACCTGGGAGACCCACTGGTCGAGAGCCCAACTCGTCGCCGACACCAACAGCGTGCTCGTCTTCCACGCCAACGGCACGTGGACCCGCACCGACAAGTACCACACCATCGTCGGCGCCGGCGGACTCTGGCGCGAGATGAAGGACTCCGAGGTCCACACAGGGCGCTGGAACGCCGGCAGCGGCCAGCTCTACATGGTGTGGAAGGACAACTCCTGGGACGACCACAAGTACCAGGTGGTCCGCGCGAGCGACGGGCTCCAGCTCCGCCTGGCGACCGGGAGCAAAGGGCAGCTCTGGAAGCGGGTGCGGTGAGCGGCGCGAGCGCGCCCGACGGCCGCCCCGCCTGAGCAGCGGACGGCGCGCATGGCGATCAACTGCCACTGCCACATCTTCAGCCTCGACTGCGTGCCCGAGGCGTTCCGCCGGCGCTTCCTGCTCGACGCGCGGACCCCGTGGCAGCGGGTCGTCCACCGGCTCGTGCGGTGGCTCGTGCCCCGGGAGACGCTGCTGGCCGACTGGCTGGAGCTGGTGGACCTGTCGATCGCCGAGATCGCGGAGCGGCTCGCCGCGGAGATGGACGCGGCGGGGATCGACGTGTGCACGCCGCTGACGATGGACATGGCCTACTGCGAGGGCTACGGCGGCGGGACGAAGAGCTTCGAGGAACAGCTCGCGGAGACCGCGGCGGCGGCCGCTGCGGTCAACGCGGCGTCGGGCCGCACGCGGATGCTGCCCTTCGTCGCGGCCGACCCGCGCCGGCCCGACGTGGCCCGCATCGTCTGCGACGCGCTCGAGGGCGGCGCGTTCCACGGCGTCAAGGTCTATCCCGTCATGGGCTTCGAGCCCAGCGACAAGCGGCTCTACCCCGTCTACGACTACTGCGCGGCCCACCGCGTGCCCGTGACGACCCACTGCGAGAACGGCGGCATCCCCGGCCTCGCCGACTACTACCACCTCGCCGACCCCATCGGCTGGGCGCCCGTGCTCGTCGACTTCCCGGGCCTCGTCCTCAACCTCGCCCACCACGACCGCACCGGCTCCGACTGGCAGGGCACCATCGAGGCATTCATGCTCGGCTGCGGCAACGTCTACACCGACCTGGCCTTCGACAGCGAGATGTGGTGGATGCCGCGCCGCTACTTCCACAACGTCCAGCGGCTGCTGCGCACGCCCCTGCTCCAGGACCGCGTGCTCTACGGCACCGACTGGTACATGGGCCGCTGCTTCTGGACCGAGCGCTCCTACCTCGCCTGGTTCACCGACTACGCCCGTCGCATCCCCTGGTGTCGCGTGGCCTTCACCGACGACGACCTGCGGCGGCTCACCGAGACCAACCCCCGCCGCTTCCTCGGCCTCCCCTCCCCGGGCGAAGGGACGCAGTAGAACGCCATCCGCGAGCGACTGGACTCGTCTCCTGGGCGGCGGCCCCACTCACG
>CBFDBL010000172.1:0-9913 GCA_965603035.1 uncultured bacterium | reverse complement strand
TGCTACTCCAGGATCTTCGTCACCACCCCCGCGCCGACGGTCCGGCCGCCCTCGCGGATCGCGAAGCGCAGCTGCTCTTCCATCGCGATCGGAGTGATCAACTGAACTTCCAGACGAACGTTGTCCCCAGGCATCACCATCTCTGCGCCGCCAAGGAGCTTCACGTTGCCCGTCACGTCCGTCGTCCGGAAGTAGAACTGCGGGCGATACCCCGTGAAGAACGGCGTGTGACGGCCCCCCTCCTCCTTCGTCAGGATGTAGACCTCGCACTCGAAGTTCGTGTGCGGGTTCACGCTCCCAGGGGCCGCGAGCACCTGCCCGCGCAACAGCTCGCGCTTCTCCACCCCCCGAAGCAGCACGCCGACGTTGTCCCCAGCCATCCCCTCCTCGAGCGTCTTGTTGAACATCTCGACGCCCGTCACCACCGTCTTGCGAGTCTCCTTGATCCCCACGATCTCGATGTCCTCGCCCACCTTCACGCGACCCCGCTCCACGCGGCCCGTGCCCACCGTCCCACGGCCCTTGATCGAGAAGACGTCCTCGATCGGCATCAGGAACGGCTGCTCCACGTCGCGCGTCGGAGCCGGGATGTAGCTGTCCACAGCCGCCATCAGCTCCAGCACGCACGCGCACTCGGGGCTCTCGGGGTCCCCCGACTCCATCGCCTTGAGCGCGCTGCCGCGGATCACCGGCGTGTCGTCGCCGGGGAACTCGTACTTCGTGAGCAGCTCGCGCAGCTCGAGCTCCACCAGGTCGAGCAGCTCCTCGTCGTCGACGAGGTCCACCTTGTTCATGAACACCACGATCGCGGGCAGGCCGACCTGCCGTGCCAGCAGGATGTGCTCGCGCGTCTGCGGCATCGGGCCGTCGTCGGCGCCCACCACCAGGATCGCGCCGTCCATCTGGGCGGCGCCGGTGATCATGTTCTTGATGTAGTCGGCGTGGCCGGGGCAGTCGATGTGCGCGTAGTGACGCTCGGAGGTCTCGTACTCCACGTGTGCCACGTTGATCGTCACGCCGCGCTCGCGCTCCTCGGGCGCGTTGTCGATGCTGTCGAAGGACCGCTCCTTCGACAGGCCCTGCTTCGCCAGCACCAGCGTGATCGCCGAGGTCAGCGTCGTCTTCCCGTGATCGACGTGCCCGATCGTGCCGATGTTCAGGTGCGGCTTCGTGCGCTGAAAGACTTCCTTGGCCATGGCCTGTCTCCGGTGAAAGTGGCTAACACAGCATGTCTGCGACGACGTGTTCGGGCTCGGGGAGGTACTCGAGTGGCTCCATGGTGAAGGTGGCGCGCCCCTGGCTGAGCGAGCGGAGCGCGGTGGCGTAGCCGAACATGGTGGAGAGTGGGACTCTGCCGATGAGGAGGTGGACGCCGCTGCGGATGGCGCGCTCGGTGATCTCGGCTCGGCGTGCGTAGAGGTCGGCGAGGACGTCGCCGAGGTGGGCTTCGGGCGACATGACCTCGAAGCGCATCCAGGGCTCGAGGAGCGTCATGCCGGCCTTCTCGGCTCCCTCGCGGCAGGCCCTGGCGGCGGCTGCGGCGAAGGCGCCCTCGCTGGACTCGCCGGGTCGGTGGGTGCCGCCGGTGACGGTGGCGCGGACGCCGACGACGGGGTAGCCTGCGAGGATGCCGGCGCTGCCGGCTGCCTCGATGCCCTCGCGGACGGCGGCGTGGAACTGGCGCGGGATGTCCTGGCTGCCGGGCCCGAGGACGACGTCGATGCCGGCGGTGGCGTGGATGGGCTCGAGGTGGAGGCGGACGTGGGCGTACTGGGGCTCGCCGCCGGCGGGCTGGACGTACTCGGCCTCGCAGTGGACGGGGGCGGTGAGGGTCTCCTTGTAGGAGACGCGCGGCTTGCCGACGTTGGCGTCCACGTGGAAGTCGCGCAGCATCCTGTGCTTGAGGACCTCGAGGTGGAGCTCGCCCATGCCGGAGATGATGGTCTGGCCGGTCTCGGGGTGGACTCGGCGGTGGAAGGTGGGGTCCTCGATCTCGAGTCGGTCGAGCACTTGCTCGAGCCGCCCGCGGTCGGCGCCGGTCCTGGGCTCGATGGCCATGGCGATGACGGTGTCGGGGAAGGCCATGCGCTCGAGGACGATGGGGTGCTTGGGGTGGCACAGGGTGTCGCCGGTGGCGGTGTCCTTGAGTCCGGTGACGGCGACGATGTCGCCGGCGACGGCCTCCTTGATCTGCTTGCGGTCGTCGGCGTACATGCGGAGGAGGTGGGTGATTCGCTCGCGGGCGCCGGTGCGGGGGTTGAGCAGGTGCTCGCGCGGGGTGAGGCGCCCGGCGTAGATGCGCAGGTAGAAGAGGTCGCCGTGGACGTCGGAGGCGATCTTGAAGGCGAGGGCGAGGCTGTGGCCCTTCTCGCTGGTCTGGCGCTCGATGGGCTCCTCGGTCTTGGGGTGTAGGCCGCGGACGGGCGGGACGTCGAGCGGCGAGGGCAGGAGGTCGCAGACGGCGTCGACGACGGCCTGGACGCCGATGTTGCGGAGCGAGGAGCCGCAGAGCGCGGGGACGATGCTGCCGGCGAGGGTGGCCTCGCGGAGGCCGGCGAGCAGGTCGTCGCGGGCGATGGGCTGCTCGTCGAGGTATTTCTCCATGATGAGGTCGGAGTGCTCGGCGAGGGTGCTGACGAGCTCGTCGCGCCGCAGCTCGGCCATCTCGCGCGCGTCGGGCGGGATGTCGGCGTCGGTGTAGGTGGCGCCCTGGGTGCCCTGGTCGTGGAAGCGCGCGGTCATGGTGACGAGGTCGATGACGCCGCGGAAGTCGCCGCCGGCGCCCAGGGGCATCTGGATGGCGACGGGGACGGCGCCGAGCCGCTCGGCGAGGCTGGCGACGGCCTTGTCGAAGTCGGCGCCGAGCTTGTCCATCTTGTTGACGTAGACGACGCGGGGCACGCGGTAGCGGTCGGCCTGGCGCCAGACGGTCTCGCTCTGTGCCTGGACGCCCGCGACGGCGTCGAGGATGACGACGGCGCCGTCGAGGACGCGCAGCGAGCGCTCGACCTCGGCGGTGAAGTCCACGTGGCCTGGGGTGTCGATGATGTTGATCTCGTGGCCGCGCCAGGTGACGGTGACGGCGGCGGAGGTGATGGTGATGCCGCGCTCGCGCTCCTCGGCCATCCAGTCGGTGACGGTGTTGCCGTCGTCGACGTTGCCGAGGCGGTGCTCGAGGCCTGTGTAGAAGAGGGCGCGCTCGGTGGTGGTGGTCTTGCCGGCGTCGATGTGCGCGATGATGCCGATGTTGCGCTTGTGGTCGAGTGCGACGGCCATCGTGGGGCATCCCAGGTACGCGCAAGGGAAGCCAGAAGCGCGAAACGCCGGCCTGCGGCCGGGGCCGTCCCAGGCTTCTGGCTTCCCTCTACGCCATGGGCGGGTCTCCGTGGGCTACTACCACGCGAAGTGGGCGAAGGCCTTGTTGGCCTCGGCCATGCGGTGTGTGTTTTCCCGCTGGGTGCAGGCGTATCCCTCGCGGCGGTGCGCGTCGGAGAGCTCGTCGGCGAGCCGGACGTGCATGGGCCGGCCCTTGCGGGCGCGCGCGCCGGCGAGGAGCCAGCGCATGGCGAGGGCCATCTGCCGCCGGGGGGTCACCTGGACGGGCACCTGGTAGTTGGCGCCGCCGACGCGCTTCGAGCGCACTTCGACGCGCGGCTTGACGTTGGCGATGGCCTGCTCGAAGAACTGGAGGAAATCGACGCCCGGCTGCCGCTCCTCGATGAGCTCGGCGGCGCCGTAGAAGATGCGCTCGGCCGCGCTCTTCTTGCCCCGGCGCATGACGCTGTTGATGAACTTGGCGACGAGGAGGCTGCGGTACCTGGGGTCGGGCTTGAGGAACCGCTCGGTCGATTCGAATTTCTTGGCCATCGAGGAGGCTCCGTGGAAGGGGTCACTTGGGCAGCTTGGTGCCGTATTTCGAGCGCGAGCGGCGCCGGTCGCGCACGCCCATGGCGTCCAGGGGCCCGCGGATGATGTGGTAGCGGACGCCTGGCAGGTCGCGGACGCGGCCGCCGCGGACGAGGACGATGGAGTGCTCGTGGAGGTTGTGGCCCTCGCCGGGGATGTAGGCGGTGATCTCGCGGCCGTTGGAGAGGCGGACGCGGGCGATCTTGCGGAGCGCCGAGTTGGGCTTCTTGGGCGTGCGGGTGGTCACCTGGAGGCACACGCCGCGCTTCTGGGGGCAGGCCTGGAGGTCGGGCCGCTTGCTCTTCTTGCGGATCTTCCTGCGGCCTTTGCGGACGAGCTGGTTGATCGTGGGCACGGCGGTCTCCTTGCCTTCAGTCGCTGGTGGGTTCGCTGCTGGCGTCGTCGGCCGCGGCGGGCTCGGCCTCGGGCTCGTCGCCTGCCTGCTGGGCCTCGGGCTCGGCGGCGGGCGGCGGGGCGAGCTGCTTTTTCTCCATGACGGACACGTAGTGCCTCGGGAAGCCGGTGCCGGAGGGGATGAGGTGGCCGAGGATGACGTTCTCCTTGAGGCCTCGGAGGTAGTCGATGCGTCCGGCGAGTGTGGCCTCGGTGAGGACCTTGGTGGTCTCCTGGAAGGATGCGGCGGAGATGAAGCTCTCGCTGGAGAGGGCGGCCTTGGTGATGCCGAGCAGGAGCGGCTCGGCGCCGGCGGGCTTGCCGCCTTGTGCGACGACGCGCTGGTTCTCCTCGCGGAAGCGGAACTTGTCGGTGAGGCTGCCAGGGAGGAGGTTGGTGTCGCCGACGTCGTTGGCGACCTTCACCTTGCGGAGCATCTGGCCGATGATGATGGCGATGTGCTTGTCGTCGATGGTCTCGTTCTGGGAGCGGTAGACGCTCTGGATCTCGAAGAGGAGGTATTCCTGGAGCGCCTCGACGCCGCGGACGCGGAGGATGTCCTGCGGGACGAGGGGCCCGTCGACGAGTCGGTCGCCGTCGCGGACGTAGTCGCCGTCGTGGACGGTGAGGTGCTTGCCGTGGGGGACGAGGTGGGCGACGGTGTCGCCGGTGTCCTCGTTGGTGACGTTGATGACGCGCTTGCCGCGCTTTCGCTCGCCGAGGCTGACGCGGCCGCTGATCTCGGCGATGACGGCGGGGTCCTTGGGCTTGCGCGCCTCGAAGAGCTCGGTGACGCGGGGGAGGCCGCCGGTGATGTCCTGCACGCGCTGGATCTCGCGCGGGGTGCGGGCGAGGGTGTCGCCGGCGTGGACCTCCTGGCCCTCGTCAACCTGGATGTTGGCTTTCTCGGGGATGGAGTAGAGGGCGAGGGCGTGGCCCTCGTCGTCCACGATGGCGATCTGGGGGTGGAGGTCGCCCTTGTGCTCCATGATGATGCGCCGGCGGGAGCCGTGCTGGTCGATCTCCTCGCGCATGGTCTCGGCTTCGACGATGTCCTCGTAGCGGACGTAGCCGTCCACCTCGGTGAGCACGGGGGTGGAGTGGGGGTCCCAGGTGGCGAGCAGGGAGCGGGGCCTGACGGCGGCGCCGTCCTTGATCTTGACGACGGCGCCGAGCTTGACCTCGTAGCGGCGGAGCTCGCCGCCGCCCTCGTCCTGGAGGACGAGGGCGCCGTTGGGGTTGAGCGCGATGATCTGGCCGTCGCGGTCCACGGTGGTCTTGAGGTTGTAGTAGCGGATGCGGCCCTTGGACTCGGCGCGGGCCTCGGGGGCGGCGAAGCCTGTGGCGGCGGTGCCGCCGTAGTGGAAGGTCCGCATGGTGAGCTGCGTGCCCGGCTCGCCGATGGACTGGGCGGCGATGATGCCGACGGCGAGGCCCTCCTCGGCGAGGTTGCCGGTCGAGAGGTCCATGCCGTAGCACTTGGCGCACACGCCTTCGGGGGCTTCGCACATCATGGGGGAGCGGACGCGCAGGCTGGTGTAGCCGAGGCCGTCGATGGCCTCGGCGACCGTGCTCTCGATCACCTCGCCGGCCTCGACGACGGTCTGGCCCGTGCGGCGATCGACGACCCGCTCGAGGGAGACGCGGCCGCGGATGACCTGGCTGAGGGGGACGTCGACCTTGTCGCCCTTGTAGACGACGCTCTTGGTGACGCCGGCCACGGTGCCGCAGTCGTGCATCGAGACGGTGACGTTGTGGGAGACGTCGGCGAGCTTGCGGGTGAGGTAGCCGGACTCGGCGGTCTTGAGTGCGGTGTCGGCGAGGCCCTTGCGGCCGCCGTGGGTGGAGCTGAAGTACTCGAGGACGGGCAGGCCCTCGCGGAAGTTGGCCTTGATGGGGCTCTCGATGATCTTGCCGGAGGGCTTGGCCATGAGGCCGCGCATGCCGGCGAGCTGGGTGATCTGGACGGCGTTGCCGCGGGCGCCGCTCTCGAACATGGCGTAGATGGGGTAGAGGTAGGGCCGGCCGCCGAGGGTGTCGTGCTTGAGCTCGGCCATGAGCTCGTCGGTCACGAGGTCCTTGGCGTGGGTCCAGCGCTCGATGACGAGGTTGTAGCGCTCGCCGTCGGTGATGACGCCGCTGCGGTAGCGCCGCTCGATCTGCTCGACCTCGCGCTCGGCCTGGGCGATGATGTCGGCCTTGCGCTCGGGCATCCGCAGGTCGCGGGTGGAGAAGGAGATGCCGGCGAGGGTGGCGTGCTTGAAGCCGACCTCCTTGATGGTGTCGAGCAGGTCGATGGTGGGGCCGCGGCCGAGGATGCGGTGGCAGTCGGCGATGATGTCGTTGAGGCAGCCCTTGTCCATCATGCAGTTGTAGAAGGGCAGGCCATCGGGCATGAGGCTGTTGAAGTAGACCCGCCCGGCCGTGGTGCGGACGGCCCCGCTCTCGCAGGGGGCCTGGGCGCCCTCCTCGTCCACGATGGCGTCGTAGCCGGGGAGGCGCACGTCGATGAGGGTGTGGAAGTGGAGCTTGTCGTAGCCGAGGGCGATGAGCACGCCCTCGCTGCTGGCGAAGCGCTGGACCTGGTCGTCGGGGCCGGGGTCGGCCCGCTGGCAGGTCACGTAGTAGCAGCCCAGGACGATGTCGAGCGAGGGGGTGATGATGGGCTTGCCGTCGGCGGGGCTGAAGATGTTGTTGGTGGACATCATGAGGATGGAGGCCTCGGTCTGGGCCTCGATGCTCAGGGGCACGTGGACGGCCATCTGGTCGCCGTCGAAGTCGGCGTTGAAGGCCTCGCAGACGAGGGGGTGGATCTGGATGGCGTTGCCTTCGATGAGGATGGGCTCGAAGGCCTGGATGCCCATGCGGTGGAGGGTGGGGGCGCGGTTGAGGAGGACGGGGTGCTCGTGGATGACCTCGTCGAGGATGTCCCACACCTCCTCGTCCTTGCGCTCGAGCATGCGCTTGGCGCTCTTGATGGTGTCGCACAGGCCGGCTTCCTTGAGCCGGCGGATGATGAAGGGCTGGAAGAGCTCGAGGGCGATCTTCTTGGGCAGCCCGCACTGGTGGAGGCGCAGCTCGGGGCCGACGACGATGACGCTGCGGCCCGAGTAGTCCACCCGCTTGCCCAGCAGGTTCTCGCGGAAGCGCCCGGGCTTGCCCTTGATCATGTCGGTGAGCGACTTGAGGGGGCGGTTGGAGGAGCCGAGGACGGAGTGCTTGCAGCGCTCGTTGTCGAACAGGGCGTCCACGCTCTGCTGGAGCATGCGCTTCTCGTTGCGGATGATGACCTCGGGGGCGTGGAGGTCGAGGAGCTTCTTGAGGCGGTTGTTGCGGTTGATCACGCGGCGGTAGAGGTCGTTGAGGTCGGAGGTCGCGAAGTTGCCGCTCTCGAGGAGCACGAGGGGCCGCAGGTCCGGCGGGATGACGGGCACGACGTCGAGGATCATCCACTCGGGGCGGTTGTTGGAGTCGCGGATGGCCTCGACGATCTTGAGGCGCTTGACGATCTCCTTGCGGCGCTGCTGGGAGCCGGTCTCGCGCAGCTCGACCCTCAGGGTGGCGCTCAGGTCGTCGAGGTCGAGCTTCTGGAGGAGCTTGCGCACGGCCTCGGCGCCCATGCCGGCCTCGAAGTCCTCGTACTTGGCCGACAGGCGCTGGCACTCATCCTCGCCGACGAGCTGCTTGTCCTGCACGCCCTCGGCCACGGCGCCGCCGGGCTCGATGACCACGTACTCCTGGAAGTAGATCACCTTCTCCAGCGAGCTGACCTTCATGGCCAGCAGGTTGCCCATGCGCGAGGGCATGGACTTGAAGAACCAGATGTGGGCCACGGGCGCGGCGAGGTTGATGTGGCCCATGCGGCGCCGGCGCTCGCGGCTGTGGGTGACCTTCACCCCGCAGCGGTCGCAGATGATGCCCTTGTGCTTCATGCCCTTGTACTTGCCGCAGAAGCACTCCCAGTCGCGCTCGGGGCCGAAGATACGCTCGCAGAACAGCCCGTCCTTCTCGGCGCGGTAGGTCCGGTAGTTGATGGTCTCCGGCTTCTTCACCTCGCCGTAGGACCACGACCGGACCTCGTCGGGCGACGCCAGCGAGATGGTGACCGACGCGTACTCGTTGATGCTCTCGAACTGCGGGATGACCACTGCCGAGGTCCTCCTCACCAGCCGGCCGGCGGCGGCCGGACGCCGTTCAGGACTTGCTTTTCTCGAGCCGCATGTTCAGGCACAGGCCGCGGATCTCGTTCATCAGCACCTCGAACGACACGGGCGTGCCTGCCTCCAGGGAGTTCTCGCCCCGGACCATCGACTCGTAGATCTTCGTGCGGCCCTCCACGTCGTCGCTCTTGACGGTGAGCAACTCCTGGAGGATGTGGGCGGCGCCGTAGGCCTCGAGGGCCCAGACCTCCATCTCGCCGAAGCGCTGGCCGCCGAAGCGGGCCTTGCCGCCCAGCGGCTGCTGGGTGATCAGCGAGTAGGGGCCGGTGGCGCGAGCGTGGACCTTGTCGTCCACGAGGTGGTCGAGCTTCATCATGTACATGAAGCCGACGGTGACCTTCTGGTCGAAGCCCTTGCCGGTGCGTCCGTCGTAGAGCACCGTCTTGCCGTCCTCGGGCAGGCCCGCCTCGCGCAGGCACTGCTGGATCTGCGGCTCGGTCACCCCGTCGAACACGGGGGTGACCACGCGGTAGCCCATGACGTGGGCGGCCCAGCCGAGGTGGGTCTCGAGGATCTGGCCGATGTTCATCCGCGAGGGCACGCCGAGGGGGTTGAGCACCATGCCGACGGGGGTGCCGTCGGCGAGGAACGGCATGTCCTCGACGGGCAGGATCTTGGCGATCACGCCCTTGTTGCCGTGGCGGCCGGCCATCTTGTCGCCGACCGACAGGGTGCGCTTGGTGGCGACGTAGACCTTGACGAGCTCGAGCACGCCCGTGGGCAGCTCGTCGCCGCGGCGGAGCTGCTCGACGCGGCGGTCGCGCTCGTCCTTGAGCAGGTCGATCTGCTCGGCGTAGTCCTGGTGGACCCGCACGATCGCGTCGTGGGCCTTCTTGGTCCGCACCCGCACGTTCTCGGGGTCGAAGCGGTCCTCGAGGCCGCACACCTCCTTGGGCTCGCGCTCGGCCAGCCCGGCGTACGATTCGCCCGTCTCGCGGTTGGTGATCGCCTTGCCTGTCTCCTGCTCCATGGCCGCGATCATCTCGGTGAACAGGGCGGCGATCCGCTCGCGGTACGTCTGCGTCTCGGCCCGGGCCGCCTCCCGGTCCTTCTCGCGCTGCTCCTGGCTCAGGTGGCTGCGCCGCGAGAACTTCTGGGCGTCGATCACGATGCCGTCCACCCCCGAGGGCACGGTCATCGAGTCGTTCTTGACGTCCTCGCCGGCGCGCCCGAAGATGGCCAGCAGCAGCTTCTCCTCGGGGCTGAGCTCGCTCTTGCTCTTCGGCGAGACCTTGCCGACGAGGTAGTCGCCAGGCGCCACCCGCGTGCCGACCCGCACGATGCCCTCCTCGTCGAGGTTGCGCAGGGCCTTCTCCGAGACGTTCGGGATGTCGCGGGTGAACTCCTCGCGGCCGAGCTTCGTCTCGCGAATCTCGACCTCGAACTCCTCGATG
>CBFDBL010000171.1:0-9951 GCA_965603035.1 uncultured bacterium | reverse complement strand
CCAGGTCTGGTAGTAGGGTCCGTAGGCGGTCTTGAAGGCGGCTGCGACGAGGGCCTCGTCGCCCTGCTGCTTGCCGACGCGGTACATGGTGGCGGCGAGGCGGTAGGTGTCGGCGAGCCACACCTCGTGGCAGAGGCCGGCGCCGGGCGGGCAGCGGTCGCTGCCCATGACGTTGACGGCGCCGACGTCGCCGACCCCGTCGCCCGTGTGGTCGCGGAGCGGTCGGACACATCGCAGGAAGGCCTGGTGGAGGTGCTGGCGCAGTCGGTCGGGCGGCAGGACGGGCGGGAGGCCCGTGGCCTGTGCGAAGCGCTCGCCGGCCAGGGCGCCGGCGGCCAGCGCGTCGCTGCGCCGCGAGTGGGTGTCGATGGCGTAGTAGCGGGCGCGGGGCCGCCAGAGCTGGCGGTCGAGGGTGGCGCGGGCTCTGCGGGCGAGGCGCCGGAACTCGCCGGCGCGCGGGTCGCCGCGCGCCTCGGCCATCCGCGCGAGCGCGTCGTAGGCCGCGACCCACAGGCCGCCCGTCAGCAGCGACACGCCGTGGAGCGAGCAGGGCGCGCTCGCGGCGTCGTCGCCGCGGTGGCGCGGCAGCCCGTCGGGGTAGGCGCGCGAGGCGAGCAGCGGCTCGACGCACTTGACGCACGCAGGCCACACGTGGTCGAGGAAGGCCCGCTCGCCCGTCGCGTGGTAGCAGGTCCAGGCCTGGAGGATGAAGAGCGCCGCCAGGTCCTTCGCCGCGGGCATGGGCGCGGCGTCGTAGGCGAGCAGCGGGTTGGCCGACGGGCTGCCGAGGTCGGCCACGACGGGTCCGGGCGCGGCGAGCAGCGCGTCGGCGTAGGTGGTGAGCACCTCGCGCTCGATGCCGGGCCACAGGGCCAGCAGGTGGGCCGACGCGGCGCCGCGGAGCGCGAGCGGCTCGCACAGCGGCTGGGTCGCGCCGGCGAGGGCGAAGTACTTGTGGTCGCCGGGGTCGAGGTTGTTGAACTCGCGGGGCTGGGTGATGCAGCCCGCCTCCCAGAAGACCCCGCCGAAGCTGTCGTAGTAGAGCTCGTTGAGCGCGGCCTGCCGGAGCCACACGGGGAAGTCGTCGTCCTCGAGCACGGGCCGCTGCCAGGCGTCGACGGCGGCCTCCCACTCGGCGTGGCGGGTCAGCGCCTCGGCCGCGACGGCGAAGGCGTTGTCGCCCGTGCGGCCCACGTGCTCGGTGTAGCGCCGCCACCAGAGGGTGGGGCCGAAGGCCACCCGCGGGAAGTCCCAGCTCAGCGCGAAGGGCACCGTGACCGTCGCCTTGGGCGCCAGCCGCGTGCGGAAGGCGACGGCGGCCGCCGAGTCGGTCGCGTCGAGCGCCTCGTTGGGCAGCCGCCCGTCGTCGCCGAACTCCCCGACCACGTCGCCGCCGCTCGCCAGGGCGTTCCACGACGGCACGTAGGTCGCCTCGCCCTCGTGCTCGGCGCGCACGGCGATGCACCACTCGGTGTCCTGTGCCGCGGGCGGATTGCGCTCGTAGTTCGCGTCGAGCACGACGGCGAGGATCTTGCGCTCGGCGTCGGCCGCCAGGACGTTGAGGAACCCGCTGCGCAGCTCGGCGGTGTGGCCCGCGGCGTTGGGGAAGGTGAAGAGGACGCCGACGTCGAGGGGCTGGGCGGTCGGGTTGGCGAGGGCGAACTCGAAGACGGCGACAGGGTAGCTCGTCTCGCGCACGTTGCCGCGGAGGATGGGGCTGAAGAACTTGAGGGCGACGTCGGCCGTGAAGCAGCGGAAGGTGAGCCAGCCCTTGGGGTAGAGGGCGTGGTAGAAGCCGGCGTTCGGCGGCAGCGGCTGCCAGGCGGGCATGAGGCGCCCCGCGGTGAGGGTGGTCACCCGCGCGGGCTTGCCCTCGGGCTTCTCGAAGAAGTGGAAGGCCGCGGCTGCGAGCCGTCGGCGCAGCTCGGGCGCGCCGACCTTGAAGTGCCAGGGGCCGAAGGACCCGCCCGCGTTGACCATGATGCTGCCCGCGCCGGGCCCTCCGATGGGCACGCCGCGGTCGATGGCGCCGATGGGCGCGCGCCAGGCCACCGCGGGGATGGGCCAGGCGACGCGAGCCGGCGCCCGCTCGCCCGCCCATGCCGCCGCGGCGAGTGCCACGGCGAAGGCGGCGGCATGGGCTCTCGGCATCACGGCACTCTATCCTCCTGCGCGGCTTCCACTTGGGATGGTAGCAGAAGCGGGCGCCGACTTCAAGCCGGCAAAAACCCGTTTGCTGTTGATCGGCCCACCCGAAAACGGTATAATGCTCGCCTGTGCATTGAGGTGTCCGGTGTGTGGGCGCCTCGGCGACCCGAGGGCGTTATTCTGGATGACGATGGACAAGGCGAAGAAGAGCGAGCTCATCTCTGAGTACCGCGTGCACGAGCAGGATACGGGCTCCCCGGAGGTCCAGGTGGCTCTGCTGACCGAGCGGATCAACCACCTGGCCGACCACCTGCGCACGCACCGCAAGGACCATGCGTCGCGGCGCGGACTGCTGATGATGGTCGGTCAGCGCTCCCGCCTGCTTCGGTACCTCAACCGCAAGAGCCCGGACCGGTACGCGGCCGTCGTGAAGCGGCTCGGCATACGGAAGTAGCCAGGGGCGGACGGTGAGCGGCGCGCCAACCCGATGCATCCTTCCGACCTGAGGAGCGGGCTCGGCACTCACGACGTTGGGAGCGGCCATGATGGGAACCCGCCTGAGCTTTACCGATGGAGGACGCGCGAGCAGACAGACGGCGGCAGGGAAACGGACGACCCAGAAGGCAGACTGGAGGCAGTGAACGGCAATGGACGTGCATCGCGTCGAGAGGGAAATCGGCGAGCAGACGCTCATCATCGAAACCGGGAAGCTGGCGAAGCAGGCAGGAGGCTCGGTCACCGTCCGCTACGGGGACTCGATGACCCTCGTGGCAGCGTGCTCGGGCGAGCCGTGGCGGGTCGTCGATTTCTTCCCCCTGACCGTCGAGTACCGTGAGAAGTTCCACGCCGCGGGCAAGATCCCTGGCGGCCGCTTCCACAAGCGGGAGGGCCGGCCGAGCAAGAAGGAGATCCTGACCTGCCGCATGATCGACCGGCCCGTGCGGCCGCTCTTCCCCAAGGGCTACCGCCAGGAGGTGCTGGTCCACGCGATCGTGGTCTCGGCCGACCGCGACAACGATCCCGACGTGCTGGCGATGGCTGGCGCCTCGGCCGCCCTGTCGCTCGCCCCCGCCATCCCCTTCCGCGGCCCCATCGGCTCTGTGCGGGTGGGCCGCGTAGGCGGCCGATTCATCATCAACCCCACCTACACGCAGGTGAAGGAGGGGGATCTCGATCTGATCGTGGCGGGAACGAAGGACGCCATCGTCATGGTCGAGGCCGGCGCCAGCGAGCTGAGCGAGGCCCTGATCATGGACGCCCTGCGGGTCGGCCACGAGGCCTGCGTCACGATCTGCGAGATGATCGATGAGCTGGTCGCCGCGTGCGGCGTCGAGACGGCGGCCATCGAGGACGCGGTCCCGCCCGAGGCCCTGCTGGCCGAGATCAGGGCGGGGTACTACGACCAGGTGTACGCCGGGCTCCAGGTCGCCGAGAAGTTCGAGCGCTCGGGTGGCCTCAAGGCGCTGTGCGAGCAGGCCAAGGCCGAGTTCGCCCGGCCCGAGGACGCCGAGGAGCCGGCCTACACCGCCGGCGACGTGGCGGAGTGCCTCCACCAGATCGAGCACGAGGCCATGCGCGCGCTCATCGCCACGGGCACCCGCTGCGACGGCCGCGCCTGCACGGACATCCGCCCCATCTGGAGCGAGGTGAGCTGCCTGCCGAGGAGCCACGGCTCCGCCGTCTTCACCCGCGGCGAGACACAGGCCCTGGTCGCCACCACCCTCGGCACCTCGATGGACGAGGAGTGGGTCGAGAGCCTGTGGGAGGACTTCACGCGGAAGTTCATGGTGCACTACAACTTCCCCGGCTTCTCGGTGGGCGAATGCAAGCCCGAGCGGGGCCCGGGCCGCCGCGAGATCGGCCACGGCTGCCTCGCCAAGCGCGCCTTCACCCCCGTCCTGCCCGAGGCGGAGGACTTCCCCTACACCATTCGCGTCGTCTCGGACATCCTGGAGTCCAACGGCTCGTCGTCCATGGCCACCGTGTGCGGCGCCACCCTGTCGATGATGGACGCCGGCATCCCGATCCGCGATCCCGTGGCCGGCATCGCCATGGGCCTGCTGAAGATCGACGATCGCTTCATCGTCCTCACCGACATCCTGGGCGACGAGGACCACCACGGGGACATGGACTTCAAGGTGTGCGGCACGCAGCACGGGATCACGGCGCTCCAGATGGACATCAAGATCGACGGTGTGACCGAGAGCGTGCTGCGGACGGCGCTCGAGCAGGCCCGCGACGCGCGGATCGAGATCCTGCGCGAGATGCTCCACACCCTGGACCGGCCGCGGCCCGACATCTCGCCGCTCGCGCCGCGCCTGCTGCGGATGAAGGTGGCGCCGTCGAAGATCGGCACGATCATCGGCCCGGGCGGGAAGGTGATCCGGGGCATCGAGGAGGAGAGCGGCGCGCGGGTCGAGATCGACGACGACGGCGTCGTCACCATCTCGTCGCCGAACATCCAGGCCGCCGAGAAGGCCCGCCAGATGGTCGAGGGCCTCGTCGCCGAGGCCGAGGTCGGCAAGATCTACGAAGGCAAGGTCGTCTCCATCAAGACCTTCGGCGCCTTCATCGAGATCCTCCCAGGACAGGAGGGCCTCTGCCACATCTCCGAGCTCGCCGACCACTACGTCGAGCGCGTCGAGGACATCCTCAAGATCGGCGACCGCGTGAGCGTGAAGGTCATCTCCATCGACGACCAGGGACGGGTCAAGCTCAGCCGCAGGGCCGCCGCGAGCGACGAGTGACGGACAACCATCGAGCACCCCGCGGCCGCTCCACCGCGGCCGCCGATGCTGTGATACGCTGTTGTGCTTCCTGGGTGGCGCTGTTCGAAAGGAGGACGCTCGAACACACGAGAGGGGGGGAGGGGACGGCGGCTCCGCCGCTGCTTTCGATCGCCTGTTTGTTCCCAGGAGAGAGTCTCATGGCTCGAGGCGTTGTCAAGTGGTTCGACCCGAAGAAGGGATTCGGCTTCATCATGCAGGAGGGGGCTCCGGACGTCTTCGTCCACTGGCGCAACATCAAGGGCGAGGACTCCTTCAAGACGCTCGAGGACGGCGAGACCGTCGAGTTCGAGATCGTCGAAGGCGCCAAGGGACTGGCCGCCGAGAACGTCGTGCGGATCTCCTGACCCCTCGGACCCATAGGCCCGGAGGCAGTCCCAGGCACTGCCTCCGGGCTTCCTGGTTCACCCCAACGCCTCCCCCCGAGGGGGCCCCCCGCTGACCGCGAGCACACCCGCAGGCAGGAGCCAGCCCCCCGAGCCCAGGAACGCCCCCGCGCCAGGGAGGACCCCGTGAGCCCCACTCCCGCCGACCCCGCCGAGGCCTGGAACCTCGTGATCACCCTCACCGCGGGGCTCGCCCACGAGATCAAGAACCCCCTGAGCACCATCGCCCTCAGCCTCCAGCTCCTCGAGGAGGACTGGCAGGACCCCCAGACCCCCAAGGAGCGCCGCACCCTCAAGCGCCTCCAGACCCTCGACCGCGAGACCCACCGGCTCAGCCGCCTCCTCGACGACTTCCTCCGCTACGCCCGCACGCAGGACATCGAGCCGGCCGACTGCGACCTCAACGCCGTGGTCCGCGACGTCCTCGACCTCATGGCCCCGCAGGCCGCGCGCCAGCACGTCGAGACCCGCACGGCGCTCGCCCCCGACCTGCCCGTCGTCCAGGCCGACCCCCAGCGCATCAAGCAGGCCGTCCTCAACCTCGTCCTCAACGCCCACGACGCCATGCCCGACGGCGGCGAGCTGCTCGTCGCCACCCAGCGCGACGGCGCCTGGGTGCAGATCGACATCACCGACACCGGCGTCGGCGTGCCCGACCACCACCTCGCCAGGCTCTTCAAGGTCTACTTCTCGACCAAGCAGGGCGGCAGCGGCCTCGGCCTGCCCGCCACCCGCCGCATCGTCGAGCTCCACGGCGGCACCATCGACGTCGAGACCGAGGTCCACAAGGGCACCCACTTCGCCGTCCGCCTCCCCGCCGAGCGCCAGGAGGAGCCCGCGTGACCGCCGACACCGTCCCCCGCGTGCTCATCATCGACGACGACGTGGCCCACGGCGACGCCCTCGCCCAGGCACTCGAGCGCGTGCCCTGCGCCTGCGACGCCGTCGCCAGCGGCCGCGAGGGGCTCGACCGACTCGCCGAGCAGGGCTACGACCTCGTCGTCACCGACCTGGTGATGAGCGACGTCGACGGCATGGAGGTGCTCGTCCAGGCCAAGAAGCGCCACCCCGACACCGAGGTCATCCTCGTCACCGGCTACGCCACCGTCGAGAACGCCGTCGTCGCCATGCAAAAGGGCGCCGCCACCTACCTGCGCAAGCCCGTCAACCTCGAGGAGCTCCGCGCCGTCGTCCGCAACACCCTCGAGCGACAGCACCTGCGCCGCGACAACGCCGCACTCCGACAGCAGCTCGACCAGCGATACGGCTTCGAGAACATCGTCGGCAACACCCCCCGCGTGCTCCGACTCCTCGAGACCCTCCGCCAGATCGCACCCACCAACGCCACCGTCCTGATCTACGGCGAAAGCGGCACCGGCAAGGAGCTCGTCGCCCGCGCCCTCCACAACAACAGCCGGCGCCGACAGGCACGCTTCGTCGCCCTCAACTGCGGAGCCCTGTCCGAGGGCATCCTCGAGAGCGAGCTCTTCGGCCACACCAAGGGCGCCTTCACCGGCGCCACCGAGGCCCGACTCGGCCGCTTCGAGTACGCCGACGCCGGCACGCTCCTGCTCGACGAAGTCGGCGACATGCCACGCTCCACGCAGGTCAAGCTCCTGCGAGTCCTCGAGCAAAGCGAGATCGTCCGCGTCGGCTCCAACACCCCCGTCCGCGTCGACGTCCGCATCGTCGCCGCCACACACCGACGCCTCGAGGACCTCGTCGCCGACGGCACGTTCCGCGAGGACCTCTACTTCCGACTCAAGGTCGTCACCCTCTACATCCCGCCCCTGCGCGAGCGCAAGGACGACATCCCACTGCTCGCCACACACTTCCTCAAGGAGCTCGCCGACGCCCACGGCAAGCACATCGCCGAGATCGCACCCGACACCCGACGACGCCTCGCCCAATACGACTGGCCCGGCAACGTCCGCGAGCTGCGCAACTGCATCGAGCACATGGTCGTCGTCACCACCGACACCGTCCTCGGCACCGACGACCTGCCCGACCACATCGTCCCTGGCGACTCGCCACCCGCCCAGCCCCCTGCCCTCGTCGGCATCTCACTCGCCGAGGCCGAGCGCCAGCTCATCCGCAACACCCTCGCCATGGTCGGCGGCAACCGGGTCGAGGCCGCCAAAGTCCTCGGCATCGGCGAGCGCACCCTCTACCGCAAGATCAAGGAATACGGCCTGCGCTAGTGTCCTGACCGGCAAGAACCCTCCATAAGTCGGTGGGCCCATGTAGACCTCACACTCCGTGTGAGGATCGTCACACGGGGTGGGACGGCTACTCTCAGAGCCCTCGGCCAGGCGGGCGCCGCCGAGGAATACAGTACCCGTCCGCCCTGCCGGGTGCCACGCTCAAACTCGTTTTGGGCGTGCGAGAATCACCGGGCCAACGGTGCGCGAGGACACGCCCAAGCGCGCGCCGGCGCCCTCACCCGTTGTAGATGAAGTGCCCCCGCCCGGCGAACCAGATGGCGTCCACCACCTGCGAGAGCGCGATGCCCGTGAAGCAGCCGAGCACCAGCCCCAGGAAGAACGGCGCCGCTCGCCGATAGAGACGCACCCCGCCGACCCGCCCCCAGTCCGTGCCGCGCGGGTCCGTCATCCCCCCCACGGCCATCCCGAAGCAGCGATCGCCCATGCCATCGGCGGGGCGGAACGTCCACGACCCGAAGTTCGCCCCTCCCTTCCCATACGCCATGGCGAGCAGGAACGCGACCGACGCGACCAGCCCGACCACCACGCTCACGCCCAGCGTCAGCGAGCGCCAGGTCAACCCACGCCGCCACGCGGGGCTCGATGCGTCGGGAGCGGTGACGGCTGTTGGCTTCACGGCGGACGCTGCATCACAGAAAGGGGAGCGGGCACACGCCGGTCTGCGGCTCGCGCGGGCCTCGCGCGGCGGCGCGATTCTACCGCCCGGCTCGGAAAGCCGTCAAGCGGCGCGGGCGCGGTCCCTGCCTTGCATTGCGCGGCGGCCTGTGGTATCCGGGGGCCGCTCCACAGCCCTCGATGCAGGAGAGAACGATGGACCCGACCCCCGAAGGCGACCTCGACCTGGCGGCGCTGCGGCCCAAGGGCGGCCTCACGGCGCGGCTCATGTTCGACGGCGCCTGGACCGTGCTCACCATCCTCGGCCTCGTCTTCGCCGCCGTCGGCGTCGGCACGATCTTCGTGGGCATCCACATGGTGTCGGTCGAGAAGCGCTACGAGCGCGAAGGCAAGACCGTCAAGGGCACCGTCGCCAGCAAGGACACCTACACCACCCGCTCGACGACGGGCACGGGCCGCCGCCGCCGCACGCGCACGAGCCGCCACTACCGCGTCGACTACGCCTTCACCGCCGAGGACGGCACAAGGCACTCAGGCCGCAAGAACATCCCCAGCGGCGCCTGGCACGCGCTCGAGAAGGGCTCCGACATCGACATCGAGTACATCCCCGCCGAGCCCAGCCGCAACCGACCCGTCGCCTCGCGGGCAGGCTGGAAGGCCTGGCTCATCTGGCTCTTCCCCATCGGCTTCGGCGGCGCCGGGCTCGCCATGCTCGCCATCGTCCTCCGGCGCGCGCGCAAGTACGCGACCCTGCTCGCCGCAGGCACACTCACCAAGGGCGCCGTGGACAGCAAGCAGGTGCGCCGCGACATCACCGTCAACAACCGACACCCCTTCGACGTCCACTACACCTTCGCCCTGCCCGACGGCACCATCCAGACGGGCAAGGACCTCGTCCTCGACCGCGCCGTCGCCGACCGCCTCGAGCCCGGCACCCCCGTCGGCGTCCTCTACTCGCCCGACCGCCCCGACCGCTGCGCCCTCTTCCGCGAGAAGTGGCTCAAGTTCTACCAGCAGTAACGGGCAACACGAAGGAGGCCCATATGAACGTGGGCATCATCGGCTCGGGCGGCTGGGCCAGCCGCTACGCGCTCAGCCTCCAGGAATCCGAGAAGGCAAGGCTCGTGGCCGTCGCGGGCGGCACGCGGGCGCCGGCGTATGCCGAGAAGTTCGGCCTGCGCCTCGAGCCCTCGCCCGCGGCGCTCTGCGCGGCCAGCGACATCGACATCGTCGCGGTGGTCTGCCCCCACGGCGTCCACGCCGAGCATACCGTGTGCGCCGCCGACCACGGCAAGCACGTGCTCGTCGAGAAGCCCATGGCCACCACCGTCGCCGAGTGCGACCAGATGACCGAGGCGGCCGAGCGGGCCGGCGTGAAGCTCATGGTCGCCCACTCCCGCCGCTTCTTCCCCCTCGTCAAGCAGGCGAAGCAACTCCTCGACGGGCTCGTCAACATCGCGGTGGCAGGATGAGCCTGCTCACCGACACCCAGATGTCGAACATCCGTGCCCTTGGCGAGAAGGGCATGACGGTGGACGTCACCATCACCAGGATGACGACATACGCCGCCGATGACTCCAACCCGTTCGGCGATGACGACGTCGCACTCGCGAGTTCCAGCACTACCGTCAAGGGTTGGCTCCTGAGCCACATGGGCCGGGAGTTCGATGAAGACGGGTCGCGCATCGTCGCCATCCACGACTTCACCCTGCGTGTGCCCGTCGGGACGGCCATCGACGCGAGGGACCAAGCCACCATCTCGGGCGTGGACTACACCGTCATGGAGACGAA
>CBFDBL010000170.1:0-9953 GCA_965603035.1 uncultured bacterium | reverse complement strand
CCTCGAGCAGGTCGGAGACCACGATGACCAGCGCGCGCTCGGCCACCCGCTCGCTCAACGCGCGCAGCGCCGCGAAGACGTCGGTCGCGCCCGCCGCGGCCACCGGCGCGAGGAAGCCCGCGAGCGCCGCCACGTCGGGACGCCCGGCGAACCGACGCGACCAGCGCACCTCGCCCCCCGCGAACGCGCCCAGCAGCGCCTCGTTGCCGCCCGCCAGGGCCAGGTAGGCGAAGGCCGCCGCCAGCCGCTTCGCGTGGTCGAGCTTGCGCGGAGCCCAGAGCCCCATCGACCCACTCGCGTCCACCAGCACGCACACCGCCACCGCCTCGTGCTTGGTGAACTCCTTGACGAAGAGCCGCCCGGTGCGGGCAAGGACGTTCCAGTCGAGGTAGCGGAGATCGTCGCCTGGGGAGTACTCGCGGAAGTCGGCGAACTCGGTGCGCCCGCCGCGGCGGCGGCCCGGGCGGTCGCCCTCGCGGCGGCCGACGACGTTTCGGCGGAAGAGGAGCTCGAGCAGGTCGAGCCTGCGCAGGAAGTCCTCGTCGAGGAGCGACGTGGCCGCGGGTGGGGACGAGGTGTGGCGGGGGGCGGGCAGGGGCGACGCTGAGGGCCGACGTGTCGGGTTACCCATTGCGCCTGACGGATTCCGCAGTGCCGGTCGCGCTCACGAGGCCGGGCCGCGCGCGGCGACGAGCTTCCCCTCAGCCTGCTCGGCGTACGGGCAGCCAGGGAACTGCTCGATGACCCTCCGCCAGGCGGCCAGGGCGTCGCCGGCGCGCCGGTTCTCGCTGTGGATGTTGCCGACGAGCAGCCAGAAGCGGGCGTCCTCGAGCTCCTCGTCGGTGTAGACGGTCTTGCTGAGCAGGTCGCCCTCGCGGATCTCGGCCAGGCGCCCGGCCGCCGCGGCCGCCTGCTCGCAGTCGGGGAACTTGTCGAGCAGCTCGCCGAACTTGCTCCACGCCCTGCGGTAGCGCTGGCTGCCGAAGAGCTCCTCGCCCTCGCCGTGGAGGATCATGGGGCCGAGCTTCTCGTGCTCGAGGAGCTGGGCGAGCCGGGTCTCGGCGCCCTTGGCGGGGTCGCTGCCCCCGTAGTCGCCGATGCACTGGCGCAGGAGCGCGACGCCGGGGAGCAGCTCGCCCTCCTCGAAGAGCGCTTCGGCCTGCTCGCAGAGCTGGGCGGCCTCCGCCTCGCCCTGGTCGTCGTCCTTCGCGGCGCCCTTGGCCTTGCCTCCCTTGGCCTTGGGCTTGGTCCTGGTGGTCTTGGCCTTGGCCGCGAGCCGCTGCTTGGCCTGCTGCGCGGCATCGCGCTTGGCCTGCTCGGCGGCCTTCTTCTTCTCCTGCTGGGCGCGCTTCTGCTCGCGCTCGGCCTCGCGCTGCTCTTGCTCCTTGGCGCGCTTCTCCTCCTGCTGGCGCTTGCGGCGGTCCTGGTCGGTCTCGCGGTCGCCGCTGATGATGCGGTAGCGCCCGCCCTCGGTATTCCTGCGGTTGTTGTTGTTGTTCGAGCGCCGCGCGCCGCGGGCGGCGGCGGGGCAGGCGAGCACGGCGAGTGCGGCAGCGCACAGAGCCAAGACGGCGACGACGCGTGGCATCCTCATGGACGTGCCTCCGAGACAGACGGACTCCTCAGCCCGGCCTGAGTGTAGCGCCTCGGCATCGGGAAGTCAACGCGAAAAAGGGCCTGGTGCCGGCGCGGTCGGAGCGGGTGGCCCAGTCGGCGAAGAGGATGTAGCGGACCCTGGTGCTGGTGCGCGGAGGCGAGGCGAGCAGATGCGGCGGCCGGATAGCGGTCATTCCGCACTGACAGCCCCCCTTCAGCAGCCCGACTCGCAGGCCTCTGTGCGACGTGTAGCCGTGGCCCGCAGCATAGGCCGGGAGGCTTCGATGGGGGATTCGGTCTTCGGCGCCGGATCTGTCCCGGCGCAGGGCGGCTAGTCGGGTCGGTCGCGCCCCTGCTGAATCCGCGCGAGCGCGCGAGCGGCTGCCTGGCGGACGTCGCCGAGAGGGTCCTTCCCGGCCTGTGCGAGCGCGGGCACGGCGTCCCCGGCCGCCGGTCCGATCTTGCCGAGCGCCTCGGCGGCGGCCACCCGCACGAGCCAGTCGTCGTCGCTCAGTGCCTGGCCGAGCGCGGCCACGCCCTCGCGTGCCTGTGGCCCGAAGCGCCCGAGGGCCTGGGCGGCGGCGCGGCGGACGTCGCCGTCGCGGGCCTCGAGGGCCTGGGCCAGGGCGGGGACGACCTGGTCGGTCGGTTGGCCGATCTCCGCGAGGGCGTCGAGGGCCTGGCTCTGCATGCCGCGGCGCTCGTCGCGCAAGGCCCGCACGAGAGCCGGAACCGCCGGCCTGGCCGCGGCGCCGAGCTTGCCGAGGGCCACGGCGGCGGCCCACCGCGCGCTGTCGTCCTTCAAGGCATCCACGAGAGCCGGGACCACCTGCTCCGTGGCCGGCCCGATGCTGCCGAGCGCCTGGGCCGCCGCGGCTCGGACATTGCCGCGCTCGTCGCCGAGGGCGTCGAGCAACACGGGGCCCGCCGCCTCGGCGGCGGGGCCGATGCTGGCGAGGGCCTCCAGGGCAGCCACGCGTAGATCGCGGTCAGGCCCCCTCGCGAGGCCGATGACTTCGGGCACGGCTGGTGCCGCTGCGGCCCCGATGCTCCCGAGCGCCCTGGCGGCCAGCCGGCGCACGAGGCGGTCGTCGTCTGCAAGGGCCCGGGCCAGGACGGGCACGGCGCCGCGGGCCGCCTGCCCCATGCGGCTGAGCGCTCGGGCGGCGTCGCTCCGCAGCTCGGGGTCGTCGTCGGCCAGGGCGCTCGCCAGTGCCGGGATGGCGCCCTCGGCCGACGGCCCGATCTGCACGAGCGCCTGAGCGGCGTGCCTTCGCGCGGCGGGATCGCCGGCTCGGAGCGTCTGCCCCAGTGCGGCGACGGCCGGCCCGGCCGCCGGTCCCAGGCGCCCGAGCGCCTGAGCGGCAATGCTGCGGGCCGAGACGTCCTCGTGCGCGCACGCCTCGACGAGGACGCGCAGGGCGCCGTCGGCCGGCGGCGCGAGCACGACCAGGGCCTCGGCGGCGTGGCAGCGCAGCCACCAGCCGTCGTCGCGCAGTGCGGCGGTCAGGGCGGTCACGGCCTGGGCCGAGCCCGCGCCGATGCGCCCCAGCGAGCGGGCCGCTTCGCGCCGGACGGCCGGCTGGCGCTGGCCCGCCATCGCCTCGATCAGCGCGGGCACGGCGTCCCTGGCCGGCGGCCCGATGCGGCCGAGGGCCTTCGCGGCCGCCTGCTGCACGGCGCCCTGCCGGCTGGCGAGGGCCTCGGTCAGGGCCGCTACGGCGTCGCGGTCCCTGGCCCCCACGGCGGCGAGGGCCGAGGCGGCAGTGCGGCGCACCTTGGCCGACTCGTCCTTCGCCAGGGCCTCGATGAGTGCCGGCGCGGCGGAGGCCGCACCGCGCCCGATCCCGTCGAGTGCGAAGGCCGCGGCGCCCCGGACCTCGGGGTCGGGGTCCCCTCTCAGCGCGTCGATGAGCGCGGGCGCCGCCGGCTTGCCTGCCGCTCGAAGGCCCGACAGCGCAGAGGCCGCCCCGCGCCGCACCTCGGCGCTCTCGTGCTTCAGCAGACGGGCCAGGGCCGGGATCTGGTCCCGCGTCGGGGTCCCGACCGTCTGGAGCGCCTCCAGGGCCTCGCCCCACACCCACTCGGACTCGGCGCGGTGCTTGAGCGCCTCGATGAGCGCCGGCACGGCCTCTCGTGCCGGACGCCCGATGCTCCTCAAGGCGTCGGCAGCCGCCGCCTGGACCCGCCTGTCGCCGTCGTTGAGCGCGCGGGCGAGAGCAGGGACCACCCCCGCCGGCACCCACGTCTTCGCCCCCATCCAGCCCAGAGACTCGGCCGCGGCCCGGCGCACCCCTGGGTCCTCGTCCTTCCCCAGGGCGCGGATGAGTCCGGCGAGGGCCTCCGGGGCCTCCCGCGCTCCCGCCAAGGCAAAGGCGGCGTCGGCGCGCACCTGAGGGTCCCGGTGCCCGAGGGAACCCCTCACGAGGCGGGCGGCGTCGCGGTGCACGGTCGCGTCGATCTGCGCCAGGGCGTGAGCCGCCCACAGGCGCCGCAGGTCGTCCCTCCCCGCGAGCTCCTTCTTGAGAGCGGGGACGGCAGGGGGGCCGATCTTCGCCAGCGCGCGGGCAGCCAGGCGGCGCACCTGCCGGTCCCGATCGCTCAGGGCGCCGACCAGAGCGGGCAGCGCGCGATCGATCGCCACGGCCGCGGCGCCCAGCGCGACCGCCGCGGCCCGGCGCACCTCGGGACGGTCGTCTTCGGCCAGCGCGGTGACGAGCGCATCGACGGCTTCCTGGGACAACGGCCGCATCCCCGAGAGCGCCCGGGCGGCGCCCTCGCGCAGGCGGCGGTCCGCGCCGGTCTCGAGCGCCTCGACGAGCGCGGCAAGGGCCTGCGGGCGCTTGGCCGTCGTCCCGCTCAGCGCATCCGCGGCCGCGCGGCGGACGGCGCGCTCGGCGTCATGGCGCAGAGCTCGGACGAGCGCGGATGCCGCGTCGGCGTCGCCCGGCCCTATCGCGCCCAGGGCCCGCGCGACATCGGCGCGGACCCCAGCGTCGGGGTCGCTCGCCAGCGCGCTGGCGAGGGCCGGGACCGCGGTCCTCGCGGCCGGCCCGAGCGCGGCAAGCGCCAGAGCCGCGCGCCTGCGCGCGGACGGCTCCGCCGACTTGAGGGCCCTGGCGTGCCTGGCTGCCCTGGAGGGAGCGGCGCCGGAGACGACGCCGCACGTGAGCGCCGCGAGCAGGAGCGCGTGGAGTCTCACCCGGCCTGTGGATCGCTCTGACCCGCGCATCGCCAGCCCTTCCTGGTGGTCCCCCCGGGTACCGTCCTTGCCGTCAGGCAGCCCTGGCCCACGCGGCGGCCCGCCTCGCGGCGACGGGAGAGCGATGAGGCATCACGGATCCTATTCCGGCGGGTCGACCTTGCCTGTGGGAGCCTGCGCTCCGGGTGGAACGATGATCTTCACCCACGCGTTGTCGATGTTGATCGCAGAGTTCGGCACCTTCTGGTTGTGGTAGTTGATGAAGCTCCTGACGGTCTTGTGGTGGAACTCGTCGGTGCCTGCGTCAGCCTGGTAGGTCTTCGTTGTGCCTGCGTCCATGATCGTGGCGTAGTGGCGGGAGCTGAAATCCCCGCCCGGCGGCTTCACCCCCAGGCGGATCTTCGCGCCTACGGCGAGCACCGCCGCCGCCTCCGCCTCGAAGTTGGCGAGAGACAGGCCTGAGTTGTCCGTCGGGTGGTGGCCCACCCAACCCCCGCTCCCCCAGAGGGCGGTCCACAGGTTCTCGGCGTTGCCCTTGTAGCCCTCGTGGGCATGCGTGAGCGCCGTAGCGCAGGCGAGTCTTACGTCTGCCGGCATCGTATCGCCGCGCGGAAGCTCGAGGCCCTGCTCGCCCACCCCGCACGAGTTCTCGTCCCTGAAGTTGGCCACGTCCCTGGCGAGGTCGTCGAGGTGGACCTCCAGCGTGCGCGTCTCCGCGCCCAGGCCCTCCTCGTTCGCCGCCAGTTCGAGGCTCACGTCGCCGGTCTGATCGGGCTCGAACCGCGCGCCGTTCGAGCCGATCACCACCTGGTCGTCGTCCTGCGTCACGTCCGTCGTCGGGTAGAGCCTGCCTTTGTCGACCTCCCACACGTAGTCGAACACGTAGCCGCCGCCCTGGCCCGGGTCGTAGCAGAACGGCTCGGGCTCGATCGTGCCGTACACGAGGTCGTCTTGGCGCACGTACCCCGGAGCGCTGGGCATGATCCACTGGTAGTCGTACCGGTAGGGCGTGGTCTCGGTGAAGTTCTCCTTGGAGAAGTCGGGCGAGGAGCCGGCCGGCTTGTCGATCGTGACCTCGACGATGATCAGCGTGGCCGTCGGCTCGCCGTGGTCTCCGGTGTCCGGGCAGCGCGCCCCGATGGGGTGGACACCGGTCTCCTCCGCAGTGCCCGACGCTCTCCGGGTGGGGAACGGGTCCTCCACGTCGACGACTTGGCGGTCGTCCTCGAGGAAGTCCCAGTCGGCCGCTGCGTCGCCAGGATCGAAGAAGCTGACGTCGCACCCGTCGTCGCACGTGCATGAGGCCGTGTAGGTGACGGGTTTGCCTTTGGCCTTGACGGTCGTCCCGGCAGGGGTGAGGGACACGGTGCCGCTGGTGCTGTCCTCCTCGGTCGCCAGGCTCGCAAACACGACGGCCACGAGCAACGGCAGGCCGATGCCGACCACAACCGCAACGCAGACCCGCACGGCGACGCTTCGTCTGCTCGTCATCGCGGTCTCCCTTACTGCCCTGCTGTGCCGGGCGCGGCGGTGCCGCGCCCGGTGCTTCACATGTCGAGGATCTCGTCCTCGATCGCTTTGTGGATGCTCCCGAGCTTGCGCTTCGCCCTTCGCGCGAAGGGCGACTCGGGGTACTTCTCCGCCACCATCTTGAGGATCCCGATGGCGCTGGGGCAGTGTCGCTTGCCGCAGGCCACCAGCATGGTGGCAGCATTGTAGTAGCCGTTGGCCTGGCCGTTCCTGCTCTTGCAGGCTCGGGCGTAGTCGATCCAGGCCCGGGCGGCCTCCTCCCTGCGGCCGGCGTTGAACAGCGCGCTGGGGAGCGACATGCGGGCGAGCATGGCCGCCTTCGTCTGCGGCGCCTGTCTCACCACCGCCTCGAGCAGCTCGGCGCCGCGCGCGTCGTCGCCGAGCTTCAGGTAGTGCTCGGCCACCAGCACCTGGGCCTGCCACGCGGGCGGCTTGCCCGGGTAGCGGGTCATGGCGACGTCGCAGTAGCTCAGGGCGGCAATCCGATCGCCCTGTGTGAACCGGCGGGCAGCCTCGCCAAGGATGACTCGGGCCGCGGTGATCTCGGCGTGGCGCGCCGCCTCGGGCTCAGCCAGACCGCGCGCCAGGGCATTGGCCCTGGCCCTCCCGCCCCGGGCATCGGCGTAGGCCAGGAAGGCCTCCTGCGCTTTCCGGCGGTCGGCCAGTTCCGTGTGGCAGCGCGACGCCAGGGCCAAGGCCCTCGCCGCCTCCGCCGAGCCTGGCCGCCCGGTCGCGATGTCGTCGGCTCGGGCGAGCACCTCCGCCAAGGCCCTGCGGGACGCCTTCGGCGCCCCCTTGGCCTCCTCGAACTTCCCGTCGAGCAGGTCGAGCGCCTTGGTGGGATCGTCCGGCTCGCCGGGCCCCACGACTGGGCGTGGCGTGCCCGGCCCGGGCCGCGCCGGCCCGTCGGCGGGCCGCTCGATGCGGTCGGCCGGGCCCCCGCGCGCGAGGTGGGCCCAAGTCGGCGGGTGCGGGTCGTCGGCTCGGTGGAGCCACGGGGGATCGCGCCAGAGGCCGATGGCGAGGGCGAGGACGGCAGCAGCGGCACAGGCTGCCCACCCCAAGCGCGCGCGGCGCCGCCACGTCGCTCGCCGATGGTCGTGATCGTGCCCGTCCGCTCGCATCGCAGGCCCCTTGGCGTCCGCATTGTACAGGGATCGCATGGGAAAGCAAGTCCACGAGCCAGAGGAGGAGGCCGGACTGGGCGCCGGGTGTGGGAGGGCGAGGCCCCGGCCGAGCCGCTGCGAGCGGTCGCGAGTTGCGGGCCGCGGGATGGTCGGGAGAGCAGAAGGAGGGGGAAGCGAGCTCGAGCACGAGGAAGAGGGGGGAGGGATGGAGGCTACTTGGCGGCGGCGGTGGCGGTGGGGATGGCGATGGGGACGTGGGCGGGGGGGCTCCAGTTGCCTGCGCCGTCGCGCGCCCTGAGGTGGAAGAACCACTGGCCGGGGCCTGGGTTGGCGAGGGCGGCGGTGAGGGCCGGGCCGTTGAGCTTCGTGGGCTGGGTGCCTGGCGAGCGGTCGAGGGCGAAGGCGTAGCCGGCGATGCCGGTGGGGTCCTTGACGGCGGTCCACTCGAAGCACAGCTTCTGGCCGTTGGCGGGTGCGGCGATGGCGAAGTTGTCGATGTAGAAGCAGGTGCCGGCGCGGGCGGAGCGGGTGGCCCAGTCGGCGAAGAGGATGTAGCGGACCCTGGTGCTGGCGCCGGCGGCCTTGAGGGTCTGGTAGAGGTTGATCTCGGCGTGGTGCCACTGGTCGTCGGCCTCGAGCGGGACGCGGCCGATGGGGGCGTAGGTGGAGGTGGGGCTCGTGAGTCGGATGGTCTTCCACCCGCCGACGTGGACGTGGAGGTTCATGGGCACGCCTGGTGGGATGCGGTAGTCGAAGCTGAGGATGGGGTACTTCGAGGTGGTGAGGCTGCCCTTGTAGGCGTAGGCGCCGAAGTAGCTGCCGGTGCGGGTGGCGGCGATCCGCAGGGCGTTGCGGCCCGTGGCGGCCGTGCGCGAGGTGCGTGAGACGCTGCCGTACTTGCTGTAGCCGGCCCAGGTGCCCGTGTCCTTCTCGAAGGTCGAGCGCGAGAGGACCTTGACGGGGACGCGGGTGACGTAGGGCGCGGGCGGCGGGGCCTTGTCGAGCTTGTAGTCCATCGTCCAGTCCCACTGGCGGGTGGCGGCGTTGCCCACGTTGTCCTGCGCGGTGAGCTGGACGGCGACCTTCTGTCCGTTGGCGAAGGTGACGGGGACGGCGAGCTCGGTGCCGTCCCAGGTGAGCGAGTGGGTGCGGGCGTCGTAGACGACGCCCTCGTGGGCGGCGCTGTAGGCCTTGCCCGCGACGGTCAGGACGGTGCGGTCGCGGTTGATGCCGGCAGGGCTGTCGGTCAGGGCGACCGTGATGCGCGAGGTCGCAGCGCGACCGCCCGCCTTAGGGCGGGCAGTCTTGATGTCCGGCGGCTTGTCGTCCACCAGCACCACGCGGTGGAGCGGCTTCGACCAGTTGCCCGCGCCGTCGCGGGCCCGCACGTGGAAGTGGAAGAGGCCGGCACCCAGGCTCTTGAACTGCCAGGCCGGCTGCTTGGCGTCCTGCCACTCGACGGCCCCGGGCTGGTTCGACAGGCTGTACTGGACGGCGGCGATGCCGCTGGGGTCGCACGCCGCGAGCTTCCACTCGATGGGCTTCTCGCGGGTGGAGGCGGCGGGGGCGATGACGAAGTTGTCGATGTGGTACTCGACGCCGTCGGCGTTGCCGTAGAAGCCGGTGTCGGCGAAGACGAGGCTGGAGATGGTGTGGGTGCCGTCCTGGGCGGGGATGGCGCCGAGCATCTCGTGGAGGTTGAACTCGGTGTGGTGCCACTGGTCGTCGGCGTGGACGCCTGGGATGGCGCCGATGCAGTTCGAGCCGTTGGGGTCGGTGAAGCGGACGGTGTAGGCCTTGCCCTCCACGGTGAGCACCAGGTCCACGCGGACGTTGCTCGGCATCTTGTAGTCGAACGACACGATGGGGAACTTGCCTGCGTCGAAGGGGCTGGAGCGTGCGACGACGGTGAAGGGGCCGCCGGAGTGGGTGCAGTGGATGCGCAGCGAGCGGCGGCCGGCCGCGGCCGTGGCGTCGTCGCGCTCGATGAGCGAGTAGGTCTCGTGCCCGGCCCACTCGCCGAGGCCCGTCTCGAAGTCGTCGCGACACAGGTCGAGGTGCGAGCCCTCGAGCCGCAGGTGGGTCGGCGGCTGCTTGTCGCTGCCGAGGTCGTAGGCCCACGTCAGCTCGTAGGGCTCCATCGCGTGGCCGAGGAAATCCTTCGCCGACGCGATCTTCAGGCCGACGGCCTGGCCGTCCTTGAGCGACAGCGCCAGCATCGCGAGGTCCACCGCGAGCCGCCGGGCCACGGGGTCGTAGGTCACGGGCGCCGGGGTGTAGGACGCCGTCGGGCTCGTCGGGTCGACCTGGACGGGGTAGTCCTTGCCGAGCAGGGCGACCTTGAGGGAGGTGACTTCCTCGATCTTCCCCGTAAAGGCGTGCAGCTCCTTCCGCGGCGGGGTCCTGCGGATGTCCCGCAGGACAACCCGTCGCTCTTTGGCCAGCGCGGCAATCTCAGGATCCTCGCCGAGGAAGTCGTGCAAACCGCTGTCCACATT
>CBFDBL010000169.1:0-9954 GCA_965603035.1 uncultured bacterium | reverse complement strand
CGCGAGCGGTTCGGCTACGCCAACGTCATGGCCGTGCCGCGGCTCGACAAGGTCGTGGTGAACATGGGCGTGGGCAACGCGCGGGAGGACAAGACGCGGCTCGAGCAGGGCCAGCGCGACCTCGCGGCCATCACGGGCCAGGCGCCCATCGTCACCAAGGCCCGGCGCAGCGTCGCCCAGTTCAAGATCCGCGAGGGCTACATCGTCGGGCTCAAGGTCACGCTGCGGGGCCGGCGCATGTACGAGTTCCTCGACCGGCTCATCAGCATCGCCATCCCGCGGCTGCGCGACTTCCGCGGCCTGTCGACCCGGAGCTTCGACAGCCACGGCAACTACTCGCTGGGGATCGGCGAGCAGCTCGTCTTCCCCGAGGTGAAGGTCGACGACGTCGAGGTGGTGCAGGGGATGGACATCACGATCTGCACGACGGCCAGGACGGACGAAGAAGCGCTCGAGCTGCTGCGGCAGTTCGGGATGCCGTTCCGAAGGAGTTAGGCGCGACATGGCGCGCAAGGCACTGATCAACAAGTCGAAGCGCAAGCCGAAGTACTCGACGCGGAAAGTGTTCCGCTGCGAGTTGTGCGGGCGGACGAGGGGGAACTACCGCAAGTTCCGCATCTGCCGCATCTGTTTCCGCACGCTGGCTTCCAAGGGTCAGATCCCCGGCGTCAAGAAGGCGAGCTGGTAGGCACCGGCCTGCCAGGGCCTCGACGCAGGGCGGATCCGCGACCCGCTGAGCACAGGGATGCCCCTGACCATGATGAACGATCTCGTAGCCGACATGTTGACCCGCATCCGCAACGGCCTGCACCGCCGCATGGAGGCGGTGAGCGTGCTGGGCTCGAAGCTCAACCTCGGGGTGGCGCGGGTGCTCAAGGATGAGGGCTACATCCAGGACTTCAAGTTCGTGGCCGACGGGCCTCAGGGCTACATTCGCGTCTACCTCAAGTATGGCCCTGAGGGTGAGATGGTGATCGAGGAGATCACCCGCGTGAGCAAGCCCAGCCGCCGCGTGTACCGCGGGATGGCGGAGCTGCCGCGGGTGCGCAACGGCCTCGGCATCGCCATCGTGTCGACGCCCAAGGGCATCCTGAGCGACCGCGAGTGCCGGCGCGAGCACGTGGGCGGCGAGGTGCTGTGCACGGTTGCATAGGCGACGGTCGAGCACGGAGTGGCTGCAATGTCCCGAATCGGTAACCTGCCCGTGAGCCTGCCCGCCGGCGTCGAGGCCACGGTGTCGGACGACCAGATCGCGATCGCCGGGCCGCGGGGCACGCTCGCGCGGGCGGTGCCCGCGCCGCTGCGCGTCGTGGTGGCCGACGACGGGCGCCAGGTGCGCGTCGAGCGCAGCGGCGACGATCGCCAGGCCAAGGCGCTGCACGGGCTGCTGCGCAACCTCATCGCCAACATGGTGGTGGGGGTCACCGAGGGCTACCGCAAGTCGCTCCAGGTCGTGGGCGTCGGGTACTCGGCGAAGCTCCAGGGCCGCACGCTCGTGCTCCAGATCGGCTACTCGCACCCGGTCGAGGTGACCGTGCCCGAGGGCCTGACGGTCGAGCCGCCCGACACGGGCAGCATGCTCATCGTGGGCGTGGGCTCGGTGCCGTGCGTCACGCTGCGGATCCAGGGGATCGACAAGCAGCTCGTCGGCGAGTTCGCCGCGCGGGTGCGCCGGCTCAAGCCGCCGGAGCCCTACAAGGCGAAGGGCATTCGGTACGAAGGCGAAGAGATCCACCGCAAGGCCGGGAAGGCCTTCGCCGGCACGGAGTAGCGCGTCGTGAGAAGCAGCAAGAAGAAAGTCCTGGCGCGGCAGCGGCGCCACCGGTCGATCCGGCGCAAGGTGCTCGGCACGCCCGAGCGGCCGCGGCTGTGCGTCTTCCGCAGCCTGCGCCACATCTACGCCCAGGCGTTCGACGACGTCAACAGCCGCACCCTCGCCGCCGCGTCCACCCTGACCCCCGAGGTGCGGCCCCAGTGCCAGGGGGTGAGCAAGGCCGCCGCGGCGGCGCTCGTCGGCAAGGAGATCGCGCGCCGCCTCGTCGAGGCCGGCGTCGAGCAGGTCGCCTTCGATCGCGGCGGCTACAAGTACCACGGGCGCGTCCGCGCCCTCGCCGACGCCGCGCGGGAAGGCGGCCTGAAGTTCTAGGCCCCCGCCGCGCCGCGGGGCAGCAGGAGGCAGGCTTTGGCACAATCGCAGCGAACGAGCAGCGATCTGATCGAGAACGTCGTCAAGGTGTTCCGGTGCGCCGCCGTCGTCAAGGGCGGCCGCCGCTTCAGCTTCGCCGCGCTCGTCGTCGTCGGCGACGGCGAGAGGCGGGTGGGCTTCGGCTACGGCAAGGCGAACGACGTGCCCGGCGCCGTCGAGAAGGCGCTCGCCGACGCCCGCGAGGGCCTGCGCGCGATCCCCATCGAGGGCGGGACCATCCCCCACAAGGTCGTGGGCCGCTTCGAGTCCACCCGCGTCATGCTCCGCCCCGCAGGGCAGGGCACCGGGGTCATCGCCGGGGCGGCCGTCCGCGCCGTCGTCGAGTGCTGCGGGATCAAGAACGTGCTCACCAAGGTCTACGGCTCGCGGAACCCGAAGAACATCGTCAAGGCGACCATGAACGCACTGCTCGCGCTCCGCAACAAGGCGGAGATCGAGCGGCTGCGCGGGGTGACCATCGAATGAAGCTGCACGACATCAAGGCCGTCGGCGGGCCCCACAAGCGTCGCGTGCGCATCGGCAGGGGCCGCGCGGCCGGTCGGGGCAAGACCTGCGGCTACGGCCACAACGGCCAGCGCTCGCGGGCCGGCGGCCGCGGCGCCAGGCTCTTCGAGGGCGGCCAGATGCCGCTCTTCCGCCGACTGCCCAAGCGCGGGTTCAACAACGTCGTGTTCGCCACGCGCTACGCCATCGTCAACGTGGGCGCCCTGAACGGCTTCGACGACGGCGACGAGGTGGACCTCGCGGCGCTCGTGCGCAGGGGCATCGTCGCCAAGCTGCTGGCCGGGGTGAAGATCCTCGGCAGCGGCAGCCTCGAGCGCCGGCTCATCGTCAAGGCCCACCGCTTCAGCAAGGCGGCGCGGGAGAAGATCGAGGCCGCCGGCGGCCAGGCCGTGACCCTCTAGGACCGCCGCTCGCGAAGCCACGCCGCCGGTGCGGCGCGGCAGGCAACAGCCACGGAGCATCGCGTTGCTCAGCTCGTTCGCCAACATCTTCCGCGTGCCCGACCTGCGCAGGAAGGTGATCGTCACGCTGCTGATGATCGCCGTCTTCCGGCTCGGCACGTACGTCCCGCTGCCCGGGGTGAACACCGCGGCGGTGGACCAGCTCGTGCGGCAGGTGCGCGGCGGGGGCAGCGACACCGTGGCCGGGCGGGCCCTCACGTTCATCGACCTGTTCACCGGCGGCGCGCTCGTGCGCTGCACGATCTTCGGCCTGGGCATCATGCCCTACATCAGCGCGTCGATCATCTTCCAGCTCCTCGCCACGGTCATCAAGCCGCTCGAGGAGCTCCAGCGCGAGGGCGAGGCGGGCCGCAAGAAGATCAACCAGTACACCCGCTACGCCACCGTGGGCCTGTGCATGGTGCAGTCGTTCTTCATGTCGGGCTGGATCGAGGGGCAGCCGCAGGGCTTCCAGCTCATCAGCCGCGGCCTCGCGCGCGGCCCGTGGTTCGAGATGTCCACCATGCTGTCGCTCACGGCGGGCAGCGTGTTCCTGATGTGGCTCGGCGAGAGCCTGACCGAGCATGGGATCGGCAACGGGATCTCGGTGCTCATCATGGCCGGGATCATCGACAGGATGCCCAGCGCGGCCCGGCAGTTGTGGGGGAAGGTGGACTGGGGCCGTCCCTTCACCCCGGCCGAGGGGCAGATGAACGTGCTGATGCTGGTCTTCTTCCTCGCCATGTACGTCGGGGTGATCCTCGGGGTGGTGATCATCACCCAAGGCCAGCGGCGGGTGACGATCCAGCAGGCCAAGCGCACCCGCGGCCACCGCGTCTACGGCGGCCAGCGCCACTTCATGCCCCTGCGGGTGAACCAGTCGGGCGTCATCCCCATCATATTCGCCCAGTCGCTCCTCCAGATCCCCGGCCTGATCTTCGGCGCACTGGGCGCCCGGTGGGCCTTCTTCGCCATGGTCGCCGGCGCCTTCACCGTCGGCTCGTTCACCTACACGTTCGTCTACATCCTCATGATCTTCTTCTTCTGCTACTTCTGGACCGCCGTCGTCTTCAACCCCCTGAAAATGGCCGACGAGATGAAGCAGTACGGGCACTTCGTCCCGGGCATCCGCCCCGGGAAGACGACGGCGCAGTACCTCGAGCGGCTCATGACCCGCATCACCCTGGCCGGCGCAGCGTTCCTGGCGTTCATCGCCATCCTGCCGCAGCTCATGTACAAGACGACGGAGCTCGGGGGCACGGCGTACCTGTTCGGCGGCACGGGCCTGCTGATCGTAGTGGGGGTGGCGCTCGAGATCGTGCAGAAGATCGAGTCGCACCTGATGATGCGCCACTACGAGGGATTCATGCGGCGCGGCCGCGTCCGCAGCAGGAGCAGCCGCTGACCGGGAGGAGAGACGGACAGCAGAGAGCACCTTGATCAAGCTGAAGAGCGAGCGGGAGCTGGATTGGATTCGGCGCGCGGCCGCCACGGTCGGCGAGGTCCTCGAGCGGATGCACGAGCTCGCGGCCCCCGGCGTGACGACGGGCGAGCTTGACAAAGCGGCCGAAACTTTGATAATAGAGCGCGGCGGGGAACCGGCCTTCAAGGGCTACGGCGCCTCGGGGAAGCGGCCGCCTTTCCCCGCCACCATCTGCGCCTCGATCAACCACGAGGTCGTCCACGGCATCCCCGATGCGCGGGCGGTGCGCGAGGGCGACCTGTTGAGCGTGGACGTGGGGGTTCGCTATCGCGGCTACTACGGCGACGGCGCCACGACGATCGCCGTGGGAAAGGTCGCGCCCCGAGCGCGCGCACTCATGGACGCGTGCCAGGAGGGCCTGGCGCGCGGCATCGGCGCGGTCGGGCCAGGCAGGCGGCTCTCCGAGCTGGGTCGCGCGGTCCAGAGCTACGTCGAAGGGCAGGGCTTCTCGGTCGTGCGCGACCTTGTGGGCCACGGCATCGGCGCCAACCTGTGGGAAGAGCCGCAGGTGCCGAACTACTACAACCCGGGCCTGGCCGACGTGGCCCTGCGCCCGGGGATGGTGATCGCCATTGAGCCCATGATCACGGAGGGCGACTGGAAGGTCAAGACGCTGGCCAACCACTGGACGGTGGTGACGCGGGACGGCTCGTTGGCCGCACACTTCGAGCACACGGTGGCCATCACCCGCGACGGCGTCGAGGTGCTCACCGTCGCCCCGAGCAGCGAGAGGTGACCGTTGGCGAAGGAACAAGGCATCCGGGTCGAGGCGGTCGTCAAAGAGGCACTGCCCAACGCAGTGTTCCGCGTGCAGCTCGAGAACGGCCACATCGTCACGGCCCACGTCTCGGGGAAGATGCGGATGCACTTCATCCGCATCCTGCCCGGTGACCGCGTGACGGTGGAGCTGTCGCCCTACGACCTGGCGAAAGGACGGATCGTCTACCGCGACTGAGCGGGACGGGAGGCGAGAGAGAAAGCGATGAAGGTACGATCGTCGGTGCGACGGATCTGTGAGAACTGCAAGCTCGTGCGGCGCAAGGGCGTCGTGCGGGTCATCTGCGCCAACCCGCGCCACAAGCAGCGCCAGGGCTGACGCGCGCCGCGAAAGGAAGACGAGCCATGCCCCGTATCGCCGGCGTCGACGTGCCGAACAACAAGCCCATCGGCATCTCGCTGACCTACATCTACGGCATCGGCCGCGCCACGGCCGGCAAGGTGCTCGACCAGGCGGGCATCGACCGGCAGGTCCGCGCCGGCGAGCTCACCGAGGACGAGCTCTCGCGCATCGCCTCCATCATCGACAAGTCCCACATGGTCGAAGGCGAGCTGCGGCGCCTCGTCTCACAGAACATCTCGCGGCTGCGCGAGATCGGCTGCTACCGCGGGATCCGCCACCGCATCGGCCTCCCCGTGCGGGGCCAGCGCACCCGCACCAACGCCCGGACCCGCAAAGGCCCGCGCAAAACCGTGGCCGGCAAGCGCAGCGTCAAGGAACAGCGCGGCTAGTCAGGAGCCCCCATGGCCAGGTCCCATCGAAGCCGACGGCGCGTCCGGCGGAGCGTCGCTCTCGCCATCGCGCACGTCAAGGCCACGTTCAACAACACCGTCGTCACCATCACCGACCTCAACGGCGACACCCTGTGTTGGGCCACCGCAGGCACCATGGGCTTCAAGGGCTCGCGCAAGAGCACCCCCTTCGCCGCCCAGCGGGCCGCCGAGAAGGTCGCCGAGCAGGCACAGAAGATGGGCGTGCGCCAGGTCGAGGTCCGGGTCAAGGGGCCCGGCTCCGGCCGCGAGTCCGCCGTTCGGGCCATGCAGGCCGCAGGGCTCGAGATCAAGTCGATCGAGGACGTCACCCCGCTGCCGCACAATGGATGCCGGCCCCGCAAGAAGCGGCGGGTGTGATCGAGGAAGGAGTCACGACCGTTGGGCAGGTACACGGGACCGAAATGCAGGCTGTGTCGGCGCGAGGGCATGAAGCTCATGCTCAAGGGCGCTCGGTGTGAGAGCGCGCGGTGCAGCTTCAACAAGCGCGACTACCCGCCCGGCCAGCACGCGTGGCGCCGGAGCCGGTTCTCGGCCTACGGCGTGCAGCTCCGCGAGAAGCAGAAGCTCAAGCGCTACTACGGCGTATTCGAGCGCCAGTTCCGCCGCTACTTCCACCAGGCCGACCGCCAGCGGGGCAACACCGGCGAGAACCTGCTGGTGACCCTCGAGCGGCGGCTCGACAACGTGGTGTGCCGGGCCTGCCTCGCCGCCTCGCGTAGCCAGGCGCGCCAGCTCGTCACCCACGGGCACATCGAGGTCAACGGCCGCAAGGTCAGCGCGCCGTCGCAGCTCGTGAAAGCCGGCGACGTCATCGCGCCGCGGCAGAAGGCCGGCACGAAGAAGATCATGGAGCAAGTGCGCGACGCTGTCAAAGGCAGGCCCATCCCGTCGTGGCTCGAGGTCAGCGAGGAGCCGCTGTCGGCCCGCGTGCTCGCCCTGCCGAACCGGGAGGAAGTCGAGATTCCCATCCGCGAGCAGCTCGTCGTCGAGCTCTGCTCGAAGTAGCAGCGGTGGCAAGTGGCCTGAGGGTCCAGGACGCTTCCCCTTCCGTGAGGATAGACGAATGCGCATCCGCTGGCGAGGATTCGAGCTCCCGGCACGCGTTGTGCCCGAGCGAGAGACCCTGACGAGCTCCTACGGGAAGTTCGTCGCGGAGCCCTTCGAGCGCGGCTTCGGCACCACCATTGGCAACTCCCTGCGCCGCGTCCTGCTCTCCTCGCTCGAGGGCGCCGCCATCACGACCGTCCACATCGAGGGTGTCCAGCACCAGTACTCCACGATCGACGGGGTCGTCGAGGACGTGACCGACATCATCCTCAACATCAAGCAGCTCCGCGTGCGCCTGCACTCCGAGGCGCCCAAGATCCTGCGCATCGACCGGCGCGCGCGCGGCGAGGTCACCGCCGGCGACATCCAGGCCGACCCCGACGTCGAGATCGTCAACCCCGAGCTGCACATCGCCACCATCACCGAGGACGTGCCCTTCGTCGTCGAGATGGGCGCCCGCCGCGGCCGCGGCTACGCGACCGCCGAGGAGAACACCAAGGCGGAGCAGGAGATCGGCGTCATCCCCATCGACTCGCTCTTCTCCCCCGTCAAGCGCGTCAGCTACCGCGCCGAGGACACCCGCGTCGGCCAGCTCACCGACTACGACCGCGTGGCCATCGAGGTCTGGACCGACGGCATCGTCAGCCCCGAGATGGCCCTCGTCGAGGGCGCCCGCATCCTCCGCAAGCACCTCGACCCGTTCATCCTCTACTTCGAGCTCGGCCAGGAGCTCCCCGCCGAGGCCGAGGACGCCTCCGCACGGCGACGCGGGACCCGCCAGATCTCCGACGAGCTCGAGCGCAAGCTCACCATGACCGTCGAGGAGCTCGACCTCTCGGTCCGCGCGCAAAACTGCCTCGAGAGCGAGAACATCCAGGCCGTCCGCGACCTGATCGTCCGCACCGAGGCCGAGCTGCTCGCCGTCCGCAACCTCGGCAAGACCTCACTCGCCGACATCAAGGCCAAGCTCAGCAAGCTCGGCCTCTCCCTCGGCATGTCCCTCGACGACCTCGCGTCCGAGGGCGCCGGCACACCAACCGAAAGCTAAGCAACGATGAGGCACCGCAAGAAAGGACGAAAGCTCGGGCGTACCGCCGCTCACCGCAGGGCCATGCTCCGCAACCTCGTGTGCAGCCTCATGATCGCCGAGCCCGAAGGCGAGGGCCCCCGGCGCGTCACCACCACCGTGCCCAAGGCCAAGGAGGCCCGGCACCTCGCCGAGCGCATCATCACCCTCGGCAAGCGCGGCACCCTCCACGCCCGGCGCCGCGCACTGGCCCTGCTGCGCAGCAAGCCCGTCGTCCGACTCGTCTTCGAGACCATCGCGCCCCTTTACAACGACCGCGATGGCGGGTATACTCGTATTCTCAGGATCCCGCGCTCGCGCCGCGGCGACGGCGCCGACCTGTGCTACTTCGAGCTCGTCGCCGAGGCGGCCGAGCCGGCGCCCAAGGCCGAGGAGCCCGTGGCCCCGAAGGTCGCCGTTCCCCCTCCCACGGGAGCCCCGGCCGCCGAACCGGAGCACGCACCCGCCGAGGACGGCGCGGAGTCGTCCGGCTGAGCGGGAGCCCGATAGAGCCGTTTGGGGCGATTAGCTCAGTTGGCTAGAGCGCTAGCTCGACAAGCTAGAGGTCACTGGTTCGAGCCCAGTATCGCCCACCATGGCCGGCCCGGTCGCCCAGCCAGCACCGGACCGGCCGCTTGGCATACGCCGACGCCCTGACGCCAGGAACACCGCGATGGCGAACGAAGCCGCGGCACTGCTCCAGCGCGAGACCACCGAGCCCGTGGACAGGCTGCGCCACACCGCGTCGCACGTCATGGCCCACGCCGTCACCCGCCTGTTCCCCGGCGTCAAGCTCGCCATCGGGCCCGCCATCGCCACCGGCTTCTACTACGACTTCGACCTGCCCGAGGGCATCGCCACCGCCGACCTCGAGCGCATCGAGGCCGAGATGCGCCGGATCATCGACGAGGACCTCCCGATCGTCCGCACCGAGGTCGCCCGCGACGAGGCCCTGCGCCGCATGCGCGACGCGGGGCAGGACTACAAGGTCGAGATGCTCGGCCAGATCGCCGAGCCCACGGTCACCCTCTACGAGCAGGGCGACTTCGTCGACCTGTGCCGCGGCCCCCACCTCGCCAGCACCGGGCGCGTCAAGGCCTTCAAGCTGCTCAGCATCGCAGGCGCCTACTGGCGCGGCGACGAGCACCGGCCCATGCTCACCCGCATCTACGGCACCGCCTTCGACACCCAGAGCGAGCTCGACGACCACCTCGCCCTCCTCGACGAGGCCCGCCGCCGCGACCACCGCAAGATCGGCAAGGAGCTCGACCTCTTCAGCCTCCACCCCGAGGGCCCGGGCTTCCCCCTCTTCCACCCCAAGGGCATGGTCATCTGGAACGAGCTGATGGCCTTCTGGCGCCAGCTCCACCGCGAGGCCGGCTACCACGAGCTCCGCACACCCTTCCTCCTGCGCAAGACCTGCTGGGAGCAGAGCGGCCACTGGGAGCACTACCGCGACAAGATGTACGTCACCGAGATCGACGGCGACGACTACGCCATCAAGCCGATGAACTGCGCCGGCGCCATGCTCTTCTACAAGACCCGGCTCCACAGCTACCGCGACCTGCCGCTGCGGATCGCCGAGGTCGGCGCCGTCCACCGCCACGAGCGGTCGGGCGAGCTCCACGGCCTGCTCCGCGTCCGCCAGTTCACCCAG
>CBFDBL010000168.1:0-9996 GCA_965603035.1 uncultured bacterium | reverse complement strand
GAGCTGGCCGTCACGAACCCCAACGCCTCGGGCACGATCTACTACACCCTCGACGGCACCGACCCTCGGGAGGCCGGCGGTGCCGTGTCGCTGGGCGCGCGGGTCTATACGGGCACGCCTGTGGCGCTGGAGGTGACGACGCGGGTGCGGGCGCGCGTGGTCGACGGCTCCGAGTGGAGCGCGCTGACCGAGGCCGTGTTCCGCAGCGACGCGCCCGACGCCGTCATCACCGAGCTCATGGCCGACAACGACGAGACGCTGGCCGACGAGGACGGCAACTTCAGCGACTGGATCGAGGTCCACAACCCGACCGCCATCCCCGTCAGCCTGGACGGCTGGCGCCTGACCGACGACCCCAGCCACGACGACGCGTGGCTGCTCCCAGCGGTGAGCCTCGGGCCGGGCGACTACCTCGTCGTGTTCGCCTCGAACAAGGACCGCGCCGTCGCCGGCGCCGAGCTGCACACCGACTTCCGGCTCAGCGACGGCGGCGAGTACCTGGCGCTGCTGGAGCCCGACGGCTCGGTGGCCTGTGAGTTCGCGCCCGAGTATCCCGAGCAGCTCTCCGACGTCTCCTACGGCCTGGCGACCGACCGCGTCGAGCTCAGCGTGGTGGCGCCGGGGGCTGCCGTCTCGACGCTCGTGCCGAGCGACGGTGCCCTCGGCCTGACCTGGACGGGGGCCGCCTTCGACGACAGCGGCTGGGCCACGGGCACGACGGGCGTCGGCTACGAGACGCAGACGGGCTACGAGGCCCTCATCGGCGCCGACGTCGGCGCCATGCGCAATGTCAACAAGTCCGCCTACGCCCGCATCCCCTTCCACGTCGGCAACCCCTCGGAGCTGGCCTCGCTCACCCTGCGGATGAAGTACGACGACGGCTTCGCAGCCTGGCTCAACGGCCACGAGGTGGCCGCACGCCTCGCCCCAGACAGCCCGCAGTGGAACTCGGGAGCCACGGGCCAGCGCAGCGACAGCGTGTGCCTCGTCTACGAGGACATCGACCTGACCGACGAGATCGGCTTCCTGGCGGTCGGGCCGAACGTGCTGGCCATCCAGGGCCTCAACGTCAACGCCGGGAGCACCGACCTGCTGGTGCTGCCCGAGCTGGCCGCGACGAAGGCCGTCGTGGACCCGAGCCTCGAGCGCTACTTCGCCGTCCCGACGCCCGGGCTCCCGAATGCCGCAGGCGTGGCGAACCTCGGCCCCGTCGTCGGCGCGGTCGCCCACAGCCCCGGCGCGCCCGGGGACGGCGACGACATCGTGGTGACCGCCGAGGTGCGCGCGGCGTTCGACCCGATCGACGCCGTCACGCTGCACTACAGGATCATGTTTGGCGCCGAGACGGCCATCGCGATGGCCGACGACGGCACCGGCCCCGACGCCGAGGCCGGCGACGGCATCTACACGGCCCTCATCCCCGCGAGCGCCAGCTCCCCAGGCCAGATGGTCCGCTGGCGACTCACCGCCACCGACACCGCCGCAGGCTCGTCGCGCGCCCCGCTCTTCCCCGACCCGCTCGACTCGCCCGAGTACTTCGGCACCGTGGTGACCGACCCATCGCTCGGCACGAGCCTGCCCGTGCTCCACTGGTTCGTGGCCAACCCGTCGGCGGCGAACACCCGCGACGGCACCCGCTGCTCGCTGTTCTTCGACGGCGAGCTCTACGACAACGTGCAGGTCGATCTCCACGGCCAGTCCACCGCAGGCTTCCCGAAGAAGAGCCACGACTTCGACCTCAACGCCGACGACCGGTTCCGCTACGACGAGGGCGAGCGGCGGGTCAAGGACTTCAACCTGCTGACCAACTGGGCCGACAAGGCCAAGGTGCGCAACACCATGGCCTACGAGGTCTACCAGGATGCCGGCGCGCCCCACCACGTTGCCTTCCCCGTGCGCGTCGAGCAGAACGGCGAGTTCTTCAGCGTCGCCGACTGGGTCGAGGACGGCGACGACCGCTACCTCGACCGGCTCGGCCTCGACCCCGACGGCGCGCTCTACAAGCTCTACAACGACCTCAGCAATGCCTCGGGCGCCGAGAAGAAGACCCGCAAGGACGAAGGGAACGCCGACCTCCAGGCGCTCGTGGACGGCCTGAAGCTCACCGGCGAGGCACGCACCCAGTTCCTCTTCGACAACGTCAACATCCCCGAGGCTGCCAACTACCTCGCCGCCACCGTCATCACCAGCAACTGCGATATCGGCCACAAGAACTACTACCTCTACCGCGACACCAACGGCACCGGCGAGTGGCAGATCCTGCCGTGGGACGTGGACCTGTCGTTCGGCCACAACTGGACGACGACCGAGCACTACTACGACGACACCATGTACCACGACAACAGCGTGTTCGTGGGCGCGCACAACGCCCTCATCGGCGCGCTCTACGACACCCCGGCCTTCCGCGAGATGTTCCTGCGGCGGGTGCGCACGCTGATGGACCAGCTCCTCCAGCCGGCCGAGACCCCCGCGGGCGAGGGGAAGCTCGAGCAGCGCGTGGCCGAGCTCGTCGCACTCATCGACCCCCACGACGACGACCCGCAGCAAGGCGCCGACGACGCCGACCTCGACTACCAGAAGTGGGGCTCCTGGGGCAACCACAACGCGATGCGGGCCGCCGCCGCGCGGATCACCGACGAGTTCCTGCCCGCCCGCCGCGACTTCCTCTACAACGACCAGAGCGTGGCGAACGGCGGCGAGGTGCCCGACGCGCAGCGCGACCTGGGCGCCTGGCCGCCAGGCTATCAGCACGTCGTCTTCGGCACCATCGAGTTCAACCCCGCCTCGGGCAACCAGGGCGAGGAGTACGTCGAGATCGTCAACCAGAACGACTTCGCCGTCGACCTCTCGGGCTGGGGCCTGCGCGGCGCGGTCGAGCTCACGTTCGCCCCGGGCACGGTCGTCCCGGCCGGCGGCACGCTCTACGCCTCGCCCGACGTCAACGCGTTCCGCGCCCGCGCGGCAGGGCCGTCGGGCGGGCAGGGCCTGTTCGTCGTGGGCGACTACGGCGGGCATCTCTCGGCGTTCGGCGAGGCCCTCTACCTCGACGACGCCGCGGGCAGGCCCATCGCGTCGCTCGTCTACGCGGGCGACCCCACCCTCCAGCAGCAGTGCCTGCGGATCACCGAGGTCATGTACCACCCCGCGGCGCCCGCCGAAGGGCTCCCCTCGGGGTTCACCGACGCCGACGACTACGAGTTCGTCGAGCTCCAGAACGTCGGGACGGTCGCCGTCAACCTCGCGGGCGCGCGCTTCGCCGACGGCATCGACTTCGTCTTCGCCAGTCACGAGCTCGGCCCGGGCGAGCGGGTCGTGATCGTCCGCGACCGTCCAGCATTCGTCACGCGGTATGGGACGGCCGGCATCACGCTCGTGGGCGAGTACGGCGGCTCGCTGAGCAACGAGGGCGAACGCCTCCGTCTCGAGGACTCGTGCGGCGGGGTGATCCACGAGATCGACTACGGGGACGGGTGGGAGCCGCGCACGGACGGCGACGGCTTCTCGCTCGCGATCGTGGATGCCGATGGCGCCCGCGAGCTGTGGGAGGAGGCCGATGGCTGGCGCGCGAGCGGCTTCGTGGACGGCTCACCCGGGGCGACGGACCCCGGCCTCGCGCCCGGCTCCATCGTCATCCACGAGGCGCTGACCCACACCGACGAGGAGGCGGGCGACTGGATCGAGCTGCACAACACCACGGGCGAGGCCATCGACATCGGGGGATGGTGGCTCAGCGACGATGCCGAGGCCCCTACCAAGTACCAGATCGCGGCTGGCCAGATGCTCAACGACGGTGGGTTCCTCGTCCTCACCCAGCGCGACCACTTCGGCGACGTGGCGAACGACGGCTGCCACGATGCCTTTGGCCTCAGCGAGCTCGGCGAGTCGCTCTACCTCACGGCCGCGGCGGACGGCGAGCTGCTGGGCTACCAGGAATCGGTGAGCTTCGGCGCCGCGGCGCCCGACGTGACCTTCGGGCGCGTCGCCACAAGCAGCGGCGGGGTGGACTTCGCGGCCCTGAGCGACGCGACGCCGGCCGACGCGAACGCCGAGCCGCTCGTCGGGCCCGTCGTCATCCAGGAGATCATGTACCATCCGCCCGACGGCGGCGACGAGTTCATCGAGCTCCGCAGCATCGCGGCTGTGTCCGTCGCGCTCTACGACCCGCTCCACACCGAGAACACGTGGCGGCTCGACGGCGCCGTAGAGTACTCCTTCCCCACGGGGGTAACCCTCGACCCGGGCGACTGCCTGCTGGTCGTGCCGACCGACCCCGAGGCGTTCCGCTCGACCCACGGCCTGGGGGCCGGGGTGCCGATCTTCGGGCCATACGACGGCTCGCTCGACAACGACGGCGAGAGCCTCAAGCTCTACCGGCCAGGCGAGCCGGAGCCCGACGAGACGGTGCCGTGGATTCGCGTCGATCGCGTGAAGTACGACGACGGGGAGCCCTGGCCGAGGCTGGCCGACGGCTGGGGCTGCTCGCTCTCGCGCATCGCGGCCGCCGCCTACGGCAACGACGTCGCGAACTGGGCAGCCAGCACCCTCGGCGGCACGCCCGGGGCCGCCAACGAGCTTGCGGTCCGCGACGGCGGCGAGGTCCAGCTCGGCACGGCGTCGCTCGTCGGCGGCAGGCTGAATCCGCAGGCCCCGGCCGGCTACTCGCTCGGCATCGAGGCCGTCGGCGGCACCGGCAACCCCGCGACCGCGCTCTACGCCGTCAAGATCGGGCCCGACCCCGGCGCAGGCTGGCTGCGCTTCGTCGAAGGCGCCCGCGCCCAGGCGGATGCCGCGGAGCCTCAGTGGCATGCCGCCGACGAATGGGAAGGCTGCCGCATCGTCGGCCTCACGCCGGCCACGGCCTACGACTTCTACGCCAAGGGGATCAACGGGCCTGGCCCCGCCAGCGACTGGGTCGTCGTCGGCTCTCTCGCCACGACGAGCGAAGGCGATGTGAACGGCAGCGGCGCCGTCAACGCCCTCGACTACGCCTACGTCCGCGCCGCCATGCTCCGCGGCGGCGAGCTCGGCGACACCATCGCCTGGGCCTGCGACGTGAACGGCGACGGCGAAGTCGATGCACTCGACCTCGCCGCTACGTCGTCGGGCACCCTGAACCCGGCAGCGCCACAGCCTGCCGGCACAGAGGCAGACGCCGCGCGGGCGCTGGCCGCGTTCCCGCGCTACACGCGGCAGGTGCCGCGGCGGTCGCCCCTCGACCGCGACGGCGACGGCGACGTGGACCGCGACGACATCATCGCACGCCAGAACGACTACGCCGACCTCGACGGCTGAGCCCTCAGGAAGCTCCACCAAGACCCCGGACGCTCGACGACTGGCCACGGCCACAGCTCACGGGCTCTTGGGCCTCAATGGCTGGGTGTAGTCGCCGATGGGGTCGAGGCACACGTTCCCGGCGGGGCTCGTGTCGATGGGAGCGACGGGCAGCTCGAGGGTCTGGCCCTGGAAGTCGATGCGCTCGAGCCGCTCGCGGGTGAGTGTGGTGCCGACCTTGCGGAAGAAGGGGAAGAGGTCCTCGCCGCAGGCGATGGACATGTCCTCGACCATCTCGTCCCAGGTCTCGCGGTGGCCGGGGTCGTCGCGCCAGCGCATGGCGCGGACCCAGTACCATCGGGGGTACCAGGTGGGGCCGTAGCGGTCGTCGAGCTTCTGCCAGACGTACCACATCTTGGTCCACTCGGGGCCTTTGCCCCACTTGGCGCGCCCCTTGGCGGTCTCGTGCTCGGTGGCAAGGTCGAGCTGGGCGCCCTTCTTGCGCTCGAGGTCGAGGATAGAGTTGCAGCCGCGGTTGGCGCGGTCGGTCTCGCCGCTGAAGAGGGCGTGGATCTTGCCCTGGAACCAGCCTGCGTGCGCCTCGCCCTGGTTGTGGTGGGGGGAGCGGCCGGCCAGCTCGTCGCGGTCGTTGCGGGGGCCGCCCATGGTGTGGGCCATCTCGTGTGCGAAGATGCCGAGGATGCCGATGGGGTTGTAGGAGATGACGGCGGCGGCCTTGGGCCTGGGGTTGATGGCCCATCCGCCCCCGCCGCCGGCGCAGATGACGAGGTTGTAGGGCTCGCCGAAGACCTTGGACGGGAGCCAGGCGCGGAGCTGCTCGGCCGCCTTCGGGATGTCCTTCTCGATGCACTCCATCGTCGCCGGCGGCTGGTTGCCGGCGTAGTAGACCACCACGCCGCCGAGGTTCAGCTCCCGCTCGGGGAAGATGCCCACGCCGCCTGTGGCGGGCACGCGCCCGTCGGCGGCCTGCGTGCCCTGAGCAGTCTGTATCGGCCCCTCCTGCTTCGCGGCCGCGTCCTTGTCGTCCTTGCCTGGGAGGATGGCGTGGATGCTCTCGCAGATCAGGACGCGGCCCTTGCCGAAGGAGCGGCGTGCGCGGACGGGGCGGTCGCCGTCGCCGCGGATCATCACCTCCCACGCCTTGTCGAGCCCGAGCGCGGCGAAGGAGCCGCCGCCGTGCTTCGCGACCCCTTCGGTGAAGCGTGCGCCGAAGTCGGCGGCCAGGGCGTTCATCGACCAGCGGTCGGCCGTCGCCTTGTCGCGCGGCCGCGTGCCGAGGAGCAGCAGGCCGCCGCCGGCCTCGACGAACGCCTTGAGCGCCTGGCGCTCGGCCTCGGTGTAGACCTGGGCGTTGACGTCGTGCTGGGTGGTGATCACGACGTTGAACCGCGGGCTCGGCCACCACGCGAAGGGCTCGAGGCCGCCAGCAGGCAGGCGGGTGCGGCTCTGGCCGCCGGGCGCGAGCACCGAGTCGAGGGTGGCGATGCTCGAGCAGGCGCGGAAGCCCTGGCCGCGGAGCTGACCCCGCAGGCCCCACAGCGCGATGAAGTAGGTCTGGTGCGCCTGGTCGAGCAGCACGTTGATGCCCGTGTCATTGGCCGGCGGCGCCTCGCACGTGTTCGGCAGGCGTGCGACGAGGTCGGGCGGGAGCGTGGTGCCCTTCTCCATCAGGGCGACGACCTGCTGCTGAAGCTGCTTCATCTCGATGTCCTTCCTGCGGGTGGCGGCGACGAGCGCGGCGGTCGGCTCATCCATCGGTGGCGGCGCCAGGTGCTTGCCTGCGATGACCCCGCGCTCTATGCCGGGGCCTTGCCAGCCGACGGCCAGGTGGTCGCCGCCGGCGCCCTCCTTCTGGAGCGCGCGGAGGAAGTAGACCTTGCCCTTCTCCAGGCCGACGGGCTTCGACTGCTGGCCTTTCTGCGCCGTCCACTCCCGCGGCCCCGACCAGCCGACGACCTTGGCGATGAGCCGGAGGCTGGCCTCGGTCGCGTCGGTGCTCAGCCACAGCTCGCCGCCGTCGTCCGACGCGATGAACAGGGTGTAGTCGCCCGTCGCCGGCGGGCGCAGGAGCGCGGAGAAGCGGCAGCCGTAGGCGTCGGCCCGAACCTCGCTCTCGAACCGGCCGAGCAGGCGCGCCTGGTCCGCGGGCCCGCGGTACTTCGCGTGCCCGGTCAGGTCGGCCACCGTCTCGCCCGCGATGCCAAGCCACGTCTCCTGGAGCACGCCCCCGCCGCGCCCCAGCACCGAGCACGACGTCGTCGCCGCCGCGAGCAGGGCCATGGCGGTCAGCATCCGCATCGACCTTCGCATTGCTCTCTGTCCTTCTGTCTTAGAGGGTCCCCGGGAGCGGGGGTCCCATAGGTCCTATAGGTCCTAGTCTGACTCGGTGCGGCCGCCCTCCCGTGGGCGGCGCCTGCCCCCATTGTACCTGTGCGGGCGCCTGGCGCCAACGCCCTCCGGCACAGCGAGGGGCCTGCCGCTGTGTCGGATAGGACCGATAGGACCTATGGGACAGCCCCGAACAGGAGCCTATGCTGGCTTCTGAGGCGTCGCGCCGCGGGGGCCTACTTCCCGATGCAGAAGAGGAAGCGGTCGCTGCGGATGTAGAGGCGGCCGGCGGCGACGGCGGGGCTGGCGTTGGTCATGCCGACGCGGCCGAGCTCGTTGGTGGCGAGGGCCTCGAACTGCGGCTTCGCGGCGAGCACCCAGCCGCGGCCCCAGCGCGAGAGGACGTAGAGACGGCCGCCGGCAAGGATGGGCGAGGCGTAGACCTGCGCGGCCCGGGGCAAGGGCTCCTCGTAGACCATCCGCCCCGTCTTCGCGTCGGCGCAGCAGGCGGTGCCCTTCTCGTGCACCCAGTAGAGGTGGCCGTCGTGGTAGACGGGCGAGGGGACGTTCGAGCCTTTCTGGATCGCCCAGAGCCGGTGGCTCGCGGTCACGTCGCCGCGCCCGCCGGCGCGGACGGCGAGGGCGCCGCCCCTGCCGCGACCGCCGATGCAGTAGACGATGCCCTCGTGCGCGACGAGGCTCGGGACCATGTACCAGCCGATGTCGGTGTCGCACGCCCAGAGCTGCTCGCCCGTCGCAGGGTCGAAGCCGAGGACCTTGCCGTGGATGGCGACGGCGAGCTCCGCCTTGCCGCCCCCGGTGGTGACGAGGATGGGGGTGTTCCACGACTCCTTGATGCCGCCGGCGCGCCAGCGCTGCTTGCCCGTGGCCTTGTCGAGGGCGATGAGGGAGCGGCTCTCGACGCTGGCGTTGACGATCACCGTGTCGCCGACGAGGATGGGCGAGGCGGCGGAGCCCCAGCCGCTGGTGCCCTCCCCCACGTCGGCGTGCCAGCGCTGCGTGCCGTCGAGGTCGAAGGCGAAGACCCCGCTCTTGCCGAAGAAGACGTAGAGGCGGCCAGGCTCGGCGACGGGGGTGCTCGAGGCATAGCCGTGGCCCTCGCGGATCCGCGGCGAGTCGGGCAGCACCGACGGCACGGCCTTCGTCCAGAGGATCTTCCCGTCGCGCTTGAGGCAGACGACGTGGCGCTTGAGAGCGTCCATGGTGCCGCGGGGCTGGCCTGGGACGGCGTAGCCTGTGTAGCAGGTCAGGAAGATCCGCTCGCCAAGAATGACGGGGCTCGAGGCGCCGGGGCCGGGCAGCTCGGCCTTCCAGACGACGTTCTCCTCGCCGCTCCAGGAGACGGGCAGGCCTGCGTCGGCGCTGACGCCCAGGCCCTGGGGTCCGCGGAACCGCGCCCAGTCGCCCGCGGCGCCCGATGCGACGGCGGCGATGGCGAGGGTGCAGAGGAGGACGATAGGACGGCGCGGGGCGCGTGACGGCACAGCACGTCTCCTGTTGGGCTGTCGGACGGGCGCTGGCGGACGGGCGCCAGCGCCTCCCCCATTCTACCTGCGGCGGCACCCGGCGCCAAGGGGCAGGAACGCTGAGAGTCTGGCCCCGGATGTTAGGGCTTCTTCTTCAATCGTTCTCGTCGTCGTCCTCGTCGTCGTCGGTTTCCTCCTCTGATGAGAAGGGGCTCACCGGACCGGAAGACCCCGCAGCCATCCCGATTCCGCCGCGGGCAGTCTGCGCCTCAGATGATGCCTCTCCCTGCACTCGGGAAATCGACGACGAGGACGACGACGATTCGGACAGAGAGCCGACGCTCCCTAACATCCGGGGCCAGACTCGGGCGCTGACACGCCCTCGGCTTGACGGACTCGCCGCTCAGCCGCCTTCCGACAATGTTCTGCGCCACGATGGCGGCAAAGCAGCCCCGTCAGGGGCGATTCTCGCTCGTGCGGGAGCGCCACGGGCGCCGTGGTCTGAATCGCCCTCTTCGAGGGCTCTGTGCTGGGGGCCGTTCCGGATCCCAGGGCTCCCGGTGGTCGCCCTGGGCTACGGTCCAGACGCCCCCTTCGGGGGCCAAGAGCCGCCATCGGCAAGCACAGCGCAGACTTGTGGGCAAAGATGAGCCCTGCGGGAGAGGGTTCGGGTGAGGGGCGCACGGGAGAGGGGCGCCGATGCGGGAGCGGGATGGCGTTGGGCCCCTCACCCCGGCCCTCTCCCGGTGGGAGAGGGAGTCGAGCCGGCCCCTGCTATGTTCCCGTTGCGCGAAGCCTGCGCCAACGAGCCGTCAGCCCAGGAGCGCCTGAAGGCGGCACTCCGTACAGCCTATTCTCGGTTTTGCGCGAAACCGGAAATAGATCGGGT
>CBFDBL010000167.1:0-10026 GCA_965603035.1 uncultured bacterium | reverse complement strand
GGCCTATGGTGCGCTTGACGGGCGCTTTTACCTGACCGACAACTGTTACGCCGATCCCGATCCCCTGAACTGGCCCGGCGGCCAACTATGCGTGCCCGACCTGGCCATCGGTCGGCTGGTCGAGCACCCCGTCGAGGTGCACCACGACGGCCCCGTCCACCCCTGCGAGGGGCGCTTCGCGTATCTCAAGACTGCTCATGGGCTTAGCGTCTCCGGGCAAGTGCCTGCAACTCACGCGGGGCCGCGGCCGGCCCCACCCGCCGACGTAAGTATACTAGCCCAGGGATCGTAGGAAGTCAAGACGCCGCCGAGGCCCGAAACCGCCCGCGCCATGGCCCTCTCGCCGCGGGCCCGGCGGCCGGCCTGCGCGGCCGCAGAATGCCGGAGAGGGCAAAAAAGGCTTGACTCCTCGTGGCAGTTGTGCTAGCCTTACGTGGCAGACCCGTTACGATATCCATCCAAGCCTTCGTACAGCTCTCCTGCTCGGTCGCGGCAGGCTTCCCTATCTCGTTGCCGGTCCTCCAGATCCTTGCAGCCTGGAGTTCGCGGGCCGGCTCGCAGCACGCGGCGGAATGAGGACGCCTTCCTGAGCCAGCCCGACACAGTTCGGAGCCCATTACAGAGAGTCGAAGGCCCCCGGCGGCGTGCGCGCGCGAGAGGATAGGGAGGCCGGCGCAGCCGCCCGTGCCCCACAGATGGCAGTCCCGCGCCCATGAGCCCCAGCGAAGGCCAACCGCCGGTGATCGGCCTGCTCGGTGGCATTGCGGCGGGCAAGACGACGGTGGCCGAGATGCTCGCCCGTCTCGGCGCCACGCTCGTCTCCGCCGACGCCATCGCGCACGCGGTCGTCGAGCAGCGGCAGACGCGCGAGCGCATCGTCGCGCGATGGGGCGACGGTGTGGTCGGCGACAACGGCAAGGTGGATCGCGCGCGGGTCGCCGACCGCGTGTTCGGCGACCCCCAGGAGCTGGCGGCCCTCGAGGCCATCACCCATCCGGCCATCGTCGCGGCGCTGCGGCAGCAGATCGACGAGGCCCGCCGCGCGCAGGACACCGTGGCCGTGGTGGTGGATGCGCCACTGCTGGTGGAGGCCGACCTCGACGGCCTGTGCGACGTTCTCGTCTTCGTCGAATGCCCGCGCCCGGTGCGGGTGGCCCGCGCGTCGGCTCGCGGCTGGGACGCCGCCGAGCTCGACCGCCGCGAGGGCCACCAGCAGACCCTCGAGCTCAAGCGCGAGCACGCCGACGTGGTCATAGATGGCAACGCGACCCCCGACACTACCTTCCGACAGGTGCAGCAACTATGGCGAAGAACTCTCGGGCTGTGAAAGAGAAGTCACGCGGCAAGGCCAAGGCCAAGGCCAAGAGCAAGGGCGCTCAGTTCGGCAAGGGCATCCTGCCGAACGACGCCGAGCTGCTCCAGGAGGCCAAGGTCCTGGAGGAGAACCTCGAGGACGCCAAGAGCAAGGGCGACGAGCTGCGCATGTCCGACCTCAAGCGGATGCGCACGGTCGAGCTCCACACGATGGCCGAGACCGAGGGCGTCGATGGCCTCGCCGGCCTCACCAAGCAGGAACTCATCTACAAGATCCTCGAGCACCGGGTCAAGCGCAACGCCCTGATCCGCGGCGAGGGCGTGCTCGAGGTCCTGCCCGACGGCTTCGGCTTCCTGCGCAGCCCCGACTACAACTACCTGCCCTGCCCCGACGACATCTACATCTCGCCCTCCCAGATCCGGCGCTTCGGCATGAAGACGGGCACCGTCGTCAGCGGCCAGATCCGACCGCCCAAGGAGAACGAGCGCTACTTCGCGCTCCTGCGGGTCGAGAGCATCAACTGCGAGCCGCCCGAGGTGCTCCAGGATCGCGTGTGCTTCGAGGACCTCACGCCCCTCCACCCCGACGAGCGCATGGTCCTCGAGACGAGCCCCGACGTGATCGAGACGCGGGTCGTGGACCTCGTGGCGCCGATCGGCAAGGGCCAGCGCGGGCTGATCATCTCGCCCCCGAAGGCCGGCAAGACGATCCTGCTCCAGAAGATCGCCAACGCCATCCGCACCAACCACCCCGACATGTGCGTCATGGTCCTGCTCATCGACGAGCGGCCCGAGGAGGTCACCGACATGCGCCGGTCGGTGGACGCCGAGGTCGTCTCCTCGACCTTCGACGAGCCGGCCGCGCGCCACATCCAGGTCGCCGAGATGGTCATCGAGAAGGCCAAGCGCATGGTCGAGTACGGCAAGGACGTGGCCATCCTGCTCGACTCGATCACCCGCCTCGGCCGCGCCTACAACACCGAGTGCCCCCACAGCGGCAAGATCCTGACCGGCGGCGTGGACGCCGCCGCGCTCCAGAAGCCCAAGCGCTTCTTCGGCGCCGCCCGCAACATCGAGGAGGGCGGCTCGCTGACCATCCTCGCCACCGGCCTCATCGAGACCGGCTCGCGGATGGACGAGGTCATCTTCGAGGAGTTCAAGGGCACGGGCAACATGGAGCTCGTCCTCGACCGACGCCTCGAGGAGCGGCGCATCTTCCCCGCCATCGACGTCAACCGCTCGGGCACCCGCAAGGAGGAGCTGCTCCTCCCCCCCGACGACCTCATGCGCGTGTGGGTCCTGCGCAAGGTCCTCAGCGAGATGAACGCCACCGAGGCCATGGAGCTGCTCATCGAGCGCATCAAGCGCGCCAAGACCAACCGCGAGTTCCTCGAGAGCCTCGGCAACTCGAGCTGACCGTCCGAGCCGCAAGCCGTCTTCCCCCCCAAAGGGAACCGCACGCATGCCATTCTGGGGCAGGAAGAAGAAGGCAGGGGACGAGCCCCCGCCCAGGGCCGCCGACCCGACCCCCGACGGCGACCCGGCCGGGGAGCCTTCGGAGCCGCCCAGGCGCGGCCTCCTGTGGCGCATGGCCGCCTCGCTCGGCAAGGTCAAGGAGGGCCTCGCCAAGACCCGCAGCACCCTGGCAGCGGGGCTGCGCGCCGTCTTCGACTTCCGCGGCAAGATCAGCGACGAGCAGCTCGACACCCTCGAGGAGCTGCTCATCACGGCCGACATGGGCGTGGACACCGTCGCGCACCTGCTCGACCGCGTGCGCGCGGCCTGGAAGGCCCACGAGCTCGAGACCACCGACCAGCTCGAGGGCTTCCTCAAGGCCGAGCTCAAGGGCATGCTGGCCCAGGACGAGGCCGTCATCCGCCATGCCGACGCCCCGCCCACGGTCATCCTCGTCGCGGGGGTGAACGGCTCGGGCAAGACGACGTCCATCGCCAAGCTCGCCAACCACTTCAAGCGCGAGGGCGGCAAGGTGCTGCTGGCGGCGAGCGACACGTTCCGGGCCGCGGCCGTCGAGCAGCTCACCGTGTGGAGCGAGCGGATCGGGGTGGGCCTCGTGCGGCACCAGCGCGGCGCCGACCCCGGGGCCGTGGCCTACGACGCGTGCGAGGCCGCCGTGGCGCGCGGCGTGGACGTCCTGATCGTCGATACCGCCGGCCGCCTGCACACCGAGCGGAACCTGATGCGCGAGCTCGAGAAGATCCGGCGCGTCCTGGCCAAGAAGATCCCGGGTGCGCCCCACGAGGTGCTGCTCGTGCTCGACGCGACGACGGGGCAGAACGCCATCGCGCAGGCCGAGCAGTTCCGCCGGGCCATCGACGTCTCGGGCATCTTCCTCGCCAAGCTCGACGGCACGGCCAAGGGCGGCATCGTCGTGGCCATCACCCACAGGCTCGGCATCCCCGTGAAGTTCGTCGGCCTCGGCGAGACGCCCGCCGACATCCAGCCCTTCGACCCCGACACCTTCGTCGAAGCCCTCTTCGCCTGACCCCCGTCCCCGGCGTCCGCCACGACGGCCCCGCTTGACGTGGGCCCCGCCCCGGGACATACTGAGTCAGGGAGCCGGACACCCAGGAGGGCGCACATGCCGCGCGACGCCGCAACCAGCCCCGACGACCGTATCGGCCATTTCCTGTGCCAGGGCGGCTGCCTCAGCGAGGCGCAGCTCGACGAGGCGCTCGCCGAGCAGGCGCGCCTGGCCGACGGCGGCGCGGCCCCGCCCGTCGGCGAGATCTGCGCCCAGCGAGGCTGGTGCACCACGGGCGACGTCGCCGCCGCCGTGCGACAGCAGCAGGAGGCGGTCTTCCGCGACACGACGCTCGGCCACCTGCTCGTCGCGGCGGGCCACCTCAGCCTCGAGCAGCTCGACGAGGCCCTCGCCGCCCAGGCCGAGCTGCGCGCGCCCCTCGGCGAGCTCCTCATCGCCAGCGGCGCCTGCGCCCCCGACCAGATCCTGGCCGCCATCTCCCTCCAGACCCGCCGCCGCAACGCCGCTATCCGCCACCTCACCGCCTCCGCCTTCAGCACCTTCAACGTCACCGAGATCGTCGTCAACCAGGAGCTCGACGCCATCCGCCGCGAGGAGGGCGCCTGCCCCTGCGACGAGTGCAGGGCCAACGCCCTCGCCCTCGCCCTCAACAGCCTGCCCCCCCGCTACGTCAGCGACCAGCGCCTCCTCCGCCTCTACGTCGAGCGCTTCCGCGCCGAGTCGCTCGACGTCATCCGCCAGCGCATCCGGGTCGCCGTCCAGCGAGTCCAGGACCGCCCGAAGGGCCAGCGCCACGAGCACTTCGCCAGCCGTCGCGCCGAGGCCGCCGCCGTGTGCCCCGTGGCGGCCCGCCGCATCGAGCGCCACGTCCACCTCAGCGCCGACGACGTCCGCGCCCTGTTCGGCCCCGACGCCCAGCTCACCCCCTGGCAGCCGCGCTCGCAGCCCGCCTTCTTCGCCGCGCGCGAGACGGTGGACCTCGTGGGCCCCCAGGGCACCATCGAGCGCGTCCGGGTCGTCGGCCCGGCCGCCGAGGCCACCCGCGCCGAGGTCACCGGCCCCGACCTCTTCGCGCTCGGCCTCCAGGCGCCGCCCGCCCACCACGACGTCTCGCTCCGCGGCCCCGCGGGCACCCTCACGAGGGCCGCCGCCCTCGTCCTCATCGCCGACCACCTCCACGCCCCGCCCGACGAGGCGCGGAGGCTCGGGCTCGCCGAGGGGCGCCCCACACGGGTCCGCGTCCACGCCCCCCGCCCGCGAGTCTACGAGTCCGTGCCCGTCGTCGTCACCCCCGGCGCCAGCCTCGAGCTCCACCTCCCAGCCCACGAGGCCGCGCCCGGCCGGCTCCCCGCCGAGCTGCTCCTCGACCCTCCCACATCCTGACGCCCCGCGGCCGCGCGCGGCCCACCCCGCCGATCGCAGGTGGACGCCGGCGGCGCCCGCCGCTATGATCGCGCCGTGCCCCCCTGCCTCCCGGGTAGGAGCGCTGCCTTGGACGACATGGACCGACGCGCGTTCGCTGGCGCCATCGTCGCCGCCGCGGCGGGGCTCGCCCGTGCCGCCGAACACAAGGATGAGCCCATGATCCCCGACGACGTCGTCCTCACGACGATCGAGGCCGCGGTCCTGCGCGGCACCCGCCCGCGCGTGGTGGGCCGCAACGCGCGCCTCGGCGTCCACGGCGACCGTGGGTCCGACCCCGTCGTGCGGCTCCACACGGGCGCGGGCGTCGTCGGCTGGGGCTGGTCCCGCGCGACGCCCGAGGCCGCGCGGAAGCTCGTCGGGAGGAAGCTCCGCGACGTGTTCGACCCGGCGACGGGCGCGAAGGACCCGTGGCTGGCCTTCGACCTCCCGCTCTGGGACCTCGCCGGGCGCGTCCTGGGCAAGCCGGTCCACGCGCTGCTCGGCGGTCGGGGCGTCCACCCTGTGCCGGTCTACGACGGCTCGATCTACTTCGACGACCTCGACCCCGAGACGGCCCGCGACCGCGGCCTCGGGCACGTGCGCGACGCGGTGACGGCGGGGCTCGGCCGCGGGCACCGCGCCTTCAAGGCCAAGATCGGACGCGGCCACAAGTGGATGGAAGCGAAGGCCGGCCTCCAGCGCGACGTCGAGGCGCTCCACGCCATTCGCGAGCTGATCGGCAAGGACGGGACGCTGCTGGTGGACGCCAACAACGGCTACACGGCCGAGGAGGCCCGCGAGCTGATGCGCCAGGCCGGCGACGCGCGCCTCCACTGGCTCGAGGAGCCCTTCCCCGAGGCCAGGGCGGCGTGCCTCGCCCTCAAGCGCTTCCTCCGCGAGGGCGGCTGGGACACGCTGCTCGCCGACGGCGAGGGCTCGCGGAAACGCGAGGCGGCCTTCACGGCCATCGTCCGCGCCGGCGGCATCGACGTCGTGCAGTTCGACCTCCGAGGCTACACGCTCACGAAGTGGCGGCGCTACCTCCGCGTCCTCGCGGAGACGGGCACGCTGGCCGCGCCGCACAACTGGGGCTCGCACCTCTCGGGCTACTACATCGCGGCCTTCGCCCGCGGCTGCCCCCGCTTCGCCATGGCCGAGATCGACACCATGGCCATGCCCGCCGTCCGCGCCGACGGCTACCGCCTCCGCGACGGCCAGCTCACCGTGCCCGACACCCCCGGCTTCGGCCTCGAGCTCGATGCCGTTCGCTTCGCGACCGCCTCGGCAGGGGAAGGCGGATGGGCCATTCCCATACGCTGAGGGCGCGCTGGCATTCTCCTCGCAGAATCGGTATGCTGTACGCGCAGGAAAGGAGGAAGCCGACATGGGGCTGGCAAGCCTTGTGAGTGAGCACCGTGAGGCGATTGTGGAGGTGGCTCGCAGGCACGGCGCACAGAGCGTCCGCGTCTTCGGCTCCGTGGCGCGCGGGGAGGCCGAGCCGGGCAGCGACCTGGACATCCTGGTAACCTTGGAGACGGGTCGCTCTCTGCTGGACATCGTGGCGATCAAGCAGGATCTCGAGGATCTGCTCGGCTGTAGGGTCGATGTGGTGACCGAGGCGGCGATCAGCCCGTACTTCCGGGAGCGAGTGCTCGAGGAAGCGATCGGTCTATGACGAACGACGCGGCATACCTGCATCACATCCTGGGCGCCATCGCCAAGATCGAGACTTACGTGTCTGGTGGCCGCGACGAGTTCATGAGCCAGTCGCACTGGCAGGACGCTGTGATCCGCCAGCTCGAGATCATTGGGGAGGCCACGAAGCAGGTCTCAGCGGAGCTCCGTGCCCAGCATAGCGACCTGCCGTGGCGCCGCATCGCGGGCCTGCGCGACGTGCTCATTCATCACTACTTCGGAGTCGATCTTGAGACCGTCTGGCAGATCACGCAGACCAGACTGCCGGCGTTCAAACGTCGCATTCAGGGCATCCTCAACGGGCTCGAGAGCAATCCGTGAAGGCATGACCATGCCAGCGCTCACAGCCTGCCCATCGTGCGGAAGCGAGAGCATCCGAAGGGTTCGCAGAACCTGGAGGGGCGAGTTCCAGGGCCAGCGCTACTCGGTGCCGAGCCTCGAGTTCTACGAGTGCCCAGATTGCGGCGAGAAGGTCTACGATCGCGAGGCGATGCGGAAGATCGAGGCCCAGTCGCCGGCGTTCCAGAAGGCCCACGCGGGACACTGACCGGTTCCGCACTCCCGCCCTGCTAGCCAGGTCTTGATGCCCATGGCGCTCGTCACTTACCCGCCTGCCTTCCACCACAAGGTCATCACCCTCGAGGCGCCAGGCGGCGCACCGGAGGAAGTCTATCTTGTGGCGCCGACGATCGTCGCGGCGGGCGAGCCGTTCCGGCTGCGGGTCGCCGTGCTCGACGCGATCGGCTATCCGTCCGTCGGGTTCGAGGGCAGCGTGTGGATTCGTGCGGGGTTCGCGAATGCGTCGCTCATCGAGGTGCCCTTCCGGCCAGGTCGGGCGGCGGTGGCGACGGTCGAGGGGGTGAGCATCGCCGAGGAAGGGCTATTCCGCTTCGAGGCCCGGCTCGGCGGCGAGACGTTCCACAGCAACCCCGTCTGCTGCCAGCGGCGGCCCCAGCGGCGGATCTGGTGGGGCGACCCGCACGTGCACACGGTGCTGAGCAACTGCCACGCGGTCCGCTGCCGCTCGACCAACTTCTGCTATGCGGCGGCACGATACCTGACGGGCCTCGACTGGGTGTCGGCGGCAGACCACGTGTCGAACGGCCGCTGCGAGCTCGCCCGCTGGAAGGAGCAGATGGCCGGCTGCGAGGCCCACGACGACCCGCCCGACTTCGTGACCCTGCCCGCCTACGAGGCCTCGCTCAAGGGCGGCTGCGGCGGCGACACTAACCCCTACTTCCGCCGCCCGCCCGACATGTTCCTCGACGAGTACGAGGAGGGCGACGTCAAGACCCTCTGCGCGAAGCTCGCCGAGAAGGTCGATCCCGCCGACTTCTTCGTCGTGCCTCACCACACGACGCGCACGGGCAAGCACGGCGAGATTCCCGACGCCATCTACCCAGGCCCCGAGCTCATGCCCGTCGTCGAGATCCACTCGAAGTGGGGCACGAGCGAGTACCGCGGCAACCCGAACCCGCTCCACCACGTCCACCCCGGCCCGAGCTACGTCGTCGATTTCCTCAACCGCGGCCTGCGGCTCGGCTTCATCGGCGGCACCGACACCCACGCCACCATGCCGAGCGGCCGCGGGGTGGAATCCGACGCCCACGACCGCCTGCCCGGCCTCACCGCCGTGATGGCCGACGGCCTGAGCCGCGACGCGATCTTTGACGGCATCCGCGCCCGCCACTGCTACGCCAGCAGCCTCGAGCGCGTCTACCTCGATGTCGCCATCGCCGGCACTGACCAGGGGCAGGCGGCGCCCTGGCCAGATGCCGACGCGCCGCGCACCGTCCAGGTCGTCGCCGCCGCCAAGAGCGACATCGTGCAGATCGACGTCGTCCGCAACGGCGAGACCGTCCACACCCAGCCCGCCGACTCCTGGTACACGGCCTTTCTCTTCGCCGACGCCGCGCCGCTCGCCTGGCTCGAGTCGGCCCACCTCGGCCGCTTCGCCTACACCTACGTCCGCGTCACGTGCGCCTCCGGCGCCCAGGCCTGGTCGAGCCCCGTCTGGCTGCTTGCCTCGCCCGCGTGAGCGCAGTATGCTATGCGCCGGTATGCCAGGAAAGGAGTACGGCATGGACCGCAGGCAGTTTCTTGGCTCTCTCGGCAGTGCGGCGGCGCTGGCGGCGATGCCCTCGGCCATCGGCCAGCAGCGCAGGAAGCCGAACATCATCTTCATCATGGCCGACGACCTCGGCTACGGCGACCTGGGCTGCTTCGGCCAGAAGCGGATCCAGACGCCGAACCTCGACCGCATGGCCGCCGAGGGCGTCCGCTTCACCGACGTCTACGCCGGCTCGACCGTGTGCGCCCCGTCGCGCTGCGCGCTGATGACCGGCTACCACATGGGCCACGCGCTCGTCCGGGGCAACGGCCGCGTGCCCCTGCGGCCCGAGGACGTGACCGTGGCCAAGCTCCTCAAGCAGGCGGGCTACGCAACCGGCATCGTCGGCAAGTGGGGGCTCGGCGAGGCCGGCTCGACGGGCATCCCCAACAAGCAGGGCTTCGACACGTGGTTCGGCTACCTCAACCAGCGCCACGCCCACAACTACTGGCCCGCCTTCCTCTGGCGCAACGAGACCAAGGCCCAGCTCCGCAACGAGGTGAACCACGTCGTGGGCGGACGCGACCGCTCGCCCGGCGGGGTTGCGACCAAGCGCGTGGACTACTCCCACGACCTGTTCGCCACGGAAGCCCTCGCCTTCGTCGAGAAGCACAAGGCCGGCCCCTTCTTCCTCTACCTCGCGCTCACCATCCCCCACGCCAACAACGAGGCGGGCCGCGAGGGCATGGAGGTGCCCGACCTCGGCCCCTATGCCGACAAGGACTGGCCGCCCGCCCAGAAGGGCACGGCCGCCATGATCAGCCGCATGGACCGCGACGTCGGCCGCCTCTTCGCCCTCCTCAAGAAGCTCGGCCTCGACGACGACACCATCGTCTTCTTCACCAGCGACAACGGCCCCCACCGCGAGGGCGGCAACAACCCCGACTTCTCCGACAGCAACGGCCCGCTCCGCGGCATCAAGCGCGACCTCTACGAGGGCGGCATCCGCGTGCCCATGATTGTCCACTGGCCGGGCCAGATCCGGGCAGGCGCCGTGAGC
>CBFDBL010000166.1:0-10078 GCA_965603035.1 uncultured bacterium | reverse complement strand
GGAGCTCGCCCGTGATCCAGTAGTAGTCCCTGCCCCACGGGTCGGTGCGCTTCTCGTAGTAGTCGTCGTAGCCCGTGCGGCTCTGGTGCGTGACGCGCACGCCCCGTATCTGGGTGCGCGGAAGGCCAGGAATGTTAACGTTGAGTACCGTGCGCGGGTCGAGGCCGTCGCCGGGCAGCCGGCCCACGAGGTCGCGGGCGATGGCGGCGGCCTCGGCGAAATCGGGCTCGTCGACCTCCGCGAGCGACAGGGCCACCGACGGGATGCCGAGCACGGCGCCCTCGATGGCGCCGGCCACCGTGCCCGAGTAGAGGATGTTGATCGCCGCGTTCGACCCCAGGTTGATCCCGCTGAGCAGCAGGTCGGGCCGGCCGCCGAGCACCTGGTCGCAGCCGAGCTTCACGCAGTCGGCCGGCGCGCCGTTCACCCCGTAGCCGAGGAGCTCGCCGCCGCGGCTGACCTTGCGGATGCGCAGCGGATGGGCCAGGGTGATCGAGTGGGCCACGCCGCTGCGCTCGATGTCGGGCGCCACCACCGTCACGTCGCCGAGGCCGGCCGCCGCCTCGCGCAGCGCCGCCAGCCCGGGCGCGTGGATGCCGTCGTCGTTCGTCAGCAGGATCCGCACCGCTGTCCCTCGTGCTCTCGCCTTGACCGCGCCGCCTCGCCGCGTATTATAGGGCAAGTGCTGCCCCGTTGCCAGCGGCCTCCAGGCGACTGCCCATGCGAGCTCTGCGACACCTGAGCTGGGCCCTGCCGCTCCTGTGCGGCGCGGGCCTGCTGTCGCTCGACGTCGCGGCCCCGTGGGTCCACTCCTACGACGCCAACGGGGCGCTCTTCAGCACGGCCGCACGCAACTACCTGCGCTACGGCCTGCGGGCCACCCGCGGCGGCCAGGTCGTCAACGCCGGGCAGCTTGCGCCCGAGCGCTTCCGCTTCTACGCGCACCACCCGCCGGGCCTCTCGCTCACCATCGCGGCCAGCTTCGCCCTCCTCGGCGAGGCCGAGTGGAGCGCCCGGCTGGTCCCCGTCCTGTTCACCCTCGCGGCCGCCGCCCTGCTCTACCTCGTCGCGAGGCGGCTTGCCGGGCCTTGGGCCGGCTTGTTCGCAACCCTGGTCTTCGTGGTGCAGCCGATGGTGGTCTTCTACGGGCGCATGCCGGATCACGAGGCGCCCGCCGCCTGCTTCGCGCTGCTGCTCACGTGGCTCTACCTGCGCTGGGCCGACCGCGAGCGCGGGGCACGCTGGCTCGGGCTCCTGTGCGGGGCCGCGTTCGTGGGCGTGTGGTACGGGTGGGTGGTCTTCGTCGTGCCGTGGCTGCTGGTGGGCTACCACTGGCTGGCCAGGCGTCGCGGATGGGCGTGGCTGCTGCTGCCGGCGGGCGCGGCGACTCTCGCGTCGCTGAGCGTGGTGGGGCACGTGGCGGTCGTGGAGGGCGGGCTGGGCGAGCTGTGGGGTGCGCTGGCGCACCGCTTCGGCTCGCAGGCGGGCGATCGGGGCGTGGAGGGCGCCTTCGGGCTCAGCGACTTCCTGTACCGTCAGTACGTCTACTTCATGACGTGCTTCAGCCTGGGAGCGGGCCTGGTGTGCCTCCTGTATGCGGGCCGCTGGTGGCGGCGGGGGCGGGCGACGCGGCTGCTGCTGGCGGCGCTGACGGCCTTCGGGCTGCTCAACGTCGTGGGCTTCCGCCAGGGCGCCTACGTGCACATCTACTACCAGTTCTACCTGGCCGCGCCGCTGGCGCTGGCGTCGGGCCTCGTCCTCGAGGGTTTCCGGGCCGAGTCGGCGACGCGCCGATGGAAGCGCTGGCTCCTGGCTCTCGCCCTCGTCGTGATCGTCGCCGAGTCGCTGGCGAAGCTCCAGTGGTTCGCGCCCGAGCACCCCGACTTCGCCGACCAGGTCCGCATGGCGGACGCGGTCCGGGGCGAGACGCACCCCGGCGAGCGGGTGCTGGTGGTGTGGGGGCTGCGGTCGAGCTTTCGGCAGCTCGTCTACTATGCGGATCGGGACATCACGGTGGCGTCGGACCGCGCGGCTGCGGCTCGCCTGGCGCTCGGCGGGGGATTCGACCGCCACATCGAGGTGGTGGTGAGCGAGGGGTATGCGCCGCGCGCCCTGGGCATCAGGCCGTGGGCGCCGTCGCGACCGCCTCGAGGGCCTGGTCGATGAGCTGGTCGGTGGTGACGCCCTGGGCCTCGCCCTCGAAGTTGAGGATGAGCCGGTGGCGGAGCGCGGCCCTCGCGAAGCGGCGGACGTCGCCGAAGCTGACGGCGTAGCGCCCTGAGGCCAGGGCACGCACCTTGCCCGCGAGGATCAGCGCCTGCGCGGCACGCGGGCTCGCACCGTAGCGGATGAACCGCGTGACGTCCGCCACCGCGTGCTCGCCGCCAGGGTGGGTCGCCAGCACCAGCCGCGCCGCGTACTCGCTCACGTGCGCCGCCACCTCGACCTGGCGAACCAGCGCCTGCCCCCGCGCCACCATCTCGCTGCCGCCCACCTTCGCCGCCGTCGGCGTCGAGGACTCCGTCGTCCGCCGCAGGATCTCCGTCAGCTCCGCCAGGTCCGAGTGGCCCACCAGCAGCTTGAGCAGGAACCGGTCGAGCTGCGCCTCCGGCAGCGGGTAGGTGCCCTCCATCTCGATGGGGTTCTGGGTCGCCAGCACGAGGAAGGGCGCCTCGAGGGGATGGCTGCACGTGCCGACCGTGATCTGCCGCTCCTGCATCGCCTCGAGCAGCGCGCTCTGCGTCTTGGGCGTCGCCCGGTTCACCTCGTCGGCCAGCACGACGTGGGCGAACAGCGGGCCCCGCTGGAAGCGGAACGTCCTGCCGCCCTTCTCGTCCTCGACGAGCACATTGGTGCCGAGGATGTCGGCGGGCATGAGGTCGGGCGTGCACTGGATGCGCGAGAACGACAGGTCGAGCGCACCGGCGAGGCTGCGCACCAGCAGCGTCTTGCCGAGCCCCGGCACGCCCTCGAGCAGGGCGTGGCCGCCGGCGAACAGGGCCGTCAGCGCCCCCTCGACGACCTCCTCGTGGCCCACGATCACCGTGCCAATCGCCTCGCGCAACGCCGCGAAGTCGCGCGCGAACCCCGCCGCCTGAGCTTCCAGTTCGCTGCTCACGACCGTCCTCCAGGGGCTCCAGGGACCGACGCGGCTCATTGTAGGCCCTGCCGCAAGGCTTGTCAAGCTGCCGCGCCCGGAGAGCCACCAGCCGCATTCACGCCATAACCCACTTCCGTGCATATGCTTATGGCTGTCGCGCGGGCGGATGGTGGCCGGCGGCCGCCGGTTTGACAGTGTACCGGAGTCGCCCTATACTCCCAAAGGGCTTCAGCGCCACACGCCTTGGCCGGTGCAGTCCGTACTCTGATTCTGGGGAGCTCCGGAACCCGTGAACACACCTACCCGCCAGGATATCCGCCCGGTCGGCGACATCGTGCGCGAGATCAGCTCGGTGGACGACGCGAAGATCCAGGAGGCCGCCAAGGTCGCCGAGGTGACGGGGAAGAAGCTGGGCGAGGTGCTCGTCAACAGCGAGATCATCACGCCCGAGGACAAGCAGCGCAGCCTCGGCCGCCAGTGGGGCATCCCGTTCGTGGACCTCCGCGAGTACGCCTTCAGCGAGAAGGCCATCAAGGCCGTGCCCGACTACCTCCTCAAAGAGCACAAGGTCATCCCGCTCAAGCTCCAGGGCAACGTCCTCAGCCTCGCGATCACCGACCCGCTGAACGTGCGTGCCATCGACGAGATCCGCCTGGTCACGGGCTTCGACGTCGAGCCCATGATCGCCGTCGAGGAGGAGGTGCTCGGCGCGCTCGACCGCTTCTGCGGCCTCTCGCGTCACGAGATGGAGGGCATGGTCGAGAACGCCTCGCACGAGGCCGCCGAGTCGATCGAGGTCGAGGGCGAGGTCGATGCCAGCGACGCCGAGGACCTCCGCATCAGCGAGGACGAGCCGGTCATCGTCCGGCTCGTGAGCCTCATCCTCGCAGGCGGCATCAGCGCCGGCGCCTCCGACATCCACGTCCAGCCCGAGGAGAAGAACCTGCGCGTCCGCTACCGCGTGGACGGCGTCCTCCAGGACGCGGCGTCGCACTCGTGGCGCTACGGCCGCGCCATGGCCGCTCGCCTCAAGGTCATGGCCCGCATGGACATCGCCGAGAAGCGCCGGCCCCAGGACGGACGCATCTCGTTCAACTCCAACGGCAAGCGCTACGACCTCCGCGTCTCCACCCTGCCGGGCGTCTACGGCGAGAAGATCGTCATGCGCATCGCCGAGCAGGGCGGCCAGCAGGTCGGCCTCCACAAGCTCGGCTTCGACGAGGAGCAGCTCAAGCGCTTCGAGGAGATCATCAGCCGACCCTACGGCATGATCCTCGTCACAGGCCCCACCGGCTCGGGCAAGACCACCACCCTCTACTCCGTCCTCAGCCGGCTCAACGTGCCCGAGAAGAACATCATCACCGCCGAGGACCCCGTCGAGCGCCGCATCTCAGGCATCACCCAGGTCCAGGTCGGCTCCACCAAGCGCTCGCCCCTGACCTTCGCCACGGCCCTGCGCTCGGTGCTGCGCCAGGACCCCGATATCGTGATGATCGGCGAGATCCGCGACCACGACACCGCGCTCATCGCCACCGAGGCCGCACTCACCGGCCACCTCGTCCTGAGCACCCTCCACACCAACGACGCCTGCGGCGCGCCGCCCCGGCTGCTCGACATGGACATCGAGCCGTTCCTCGTCTCATCGTCCGTGATCGGCGTGCTCGCCCAGCGCCTCATGCGCGTCCTGTGCCCGAAATGCAAGGAGGCCTACGAGCTCGCCCCCGAGGCCCTCGAGCGGCTCAACATTCCCATCGGCGACTTCGCCGGCAAGATCCAGGCCTACAAGGCCAAGGGCTGCTCGGCCTGCAACGGCGGCTACCGAGGCCGCATCGGCGCCTTCGAGCTCCTCACCATCACCGACGAGATCCGGCGACTCATCCTCGATCGCGCACCCGCCATCGGAATCCAAGAATGCGCCGCCGAGCAGGGGCTCGTCACCATGCTCCAGGATGCCTTCTCCAAGGTCCTCCAGGGCATCACCTCCATGGAGGAAGCCCTCCGCGTCATCGACATCGAGTGACACTGCGTGATGCGAGAAGCCCGACGGCCCGCGCCGCACCCAGCGGCGCGGGCCGTCGCATGTCCAGACCCTGCTGGCGCGGCCAGGGCCGCCGACGTATAATCAACCCGTGCTTCGCCCCCAGGCGTGCCTGCTCGCAGGCTGCGCATTCGCCCGGAGACGCTGCCATGCTCCGCTGCTACCACTGCGGCGCCGAATGGGAAGGCCCCGAGCGGCCCGGCTACAACGCCACCTGCCCGGCGTGCGACGCACACGTCTACGTCTGCCTCAACTGCCGCTACCACGACCCCCACACCGCCCGCGGCTGCACCATCGTCACCACCGAGCCCGTCCGCCACAACGACCGCCCCAACTTCTGCGACGACTTCCGCTTCGTCGACCGCCCCGCCGACGGGTCCCCCGACGACGCCAAGCCCAAGGGCGGCTCCGCACGCGACAAGTTCGGCCGCCTCTTCAAGAAGCCCTAGCCGAGCCACCGCGCCCCCCGCCAGCCCCGACGCCCCCGCGTGTCCCCCACCCAGTCGGCGACCCATGTGGCGGCGCGGCAACACCATGTTGACGGAACGCAACATGCACCTAACCTCTTGGCCAAACTGGCGTTAAGGCGGTGGAGCGAACCCTAGCCCGCGGGGCATGTTGCCGATCGTCAACACGAGGTCGCCAGCCTGCCGGATCGGCAGGCGCATCGGTGTGTGTAGTCTCGGCGGAAGCCCTTGCGGCGTAAGGGCTAAGAGCAATTCGTGCTGAGCGCCAGGAAGGAAGCTCGGCCGGCACGCCCTTTGCTGGCGAAACCCTATAGTCAGGCGGTCGGGGCTCGTTGAGCATCCCGGACGCCTAACGCGTGGGGCCCATGGGCCGGTCTCAGCGCATGCTCATGTAACTGCACGAAGTGACGGGGAGGCCATGACGAGGCTCCGTCACCTATCTTCTCCGCGAAAGGGGCCGGGGACATGAGAGCGTGTCGAAGTGTGTGGGTTGCTGTGCTGGTGTGTGTCGTGGCCGCCGAAGCACAGGGTATCGAGACCGTGTGGGTCGGCGCCTCCAGTTCCGACTGGTCGGACCCCGCCAACTGGAGTCCTGTCGTGCCAACGTACGAGCCACCTTGCTACGCCCATGTGAACGCCTCCGGAAGCTTCGTCCCGGAGATCACCCAGCTAGGGGTGGAGTGCTACAACCTCCGCGTAGGCTGTGAGTTTGGCGGCTCCGTCCCGGTCACCGGACAGGTGATCATGCTGGACGGGAGCACCTTCACGACCGATCACGAGAACATCGGCCACACGGCTTGGTACACGGGCAAATTCGTCCAGCTCGGCGGCGACCACACCGTCAACGACTACCTAAACATCGGCGGCGCGCGCGCTTCCACGGGCGTGTTCGACCTCAGGGGCGGCAGCCTGTCCGTACACAATGAGATAGAGATCTCCTCCCTGTCCGCCGACCTCATCCAGAGCGGTGGGGCGCTGAGTGTGGCCGACTTGTTCGTGACGGGGGACGACCAGCCAGGCATCCTCTGCAACCGCGTCACGCTCAGCGGCGGCGAGCTCACCGTCAGGCGTTGGACCTTCCTGGAGGGAGGGTTCACGCAGACTGGCGGCGTGGCCACCTTGGTGAACGACCTGGTGATCAACGACATGACGAAACATAACAGCCCCGTGTACGACATCAGCGGCGGGGAGATGCACTGCGGGGATAATGTCCTCATCGGCAGCCACACGCACAGCTTGGTGGGCTATCATGGGACTATGAACCAGAGCGGCGGCGAGGTCGTGATCGACGGCTTCCTGAGCCTCGCCCACGCCGCCAAGCCGAACAGAGGGTACTACAACCTCGATGGCGGCTCGCTGTGGGTCAAGGGCGGCTGGGAGGTCGTCGGCCGCCACGGCACCGCCACGTTCACCCAGACGGACGGCGACCACATCGTCGATGGCATCCTCCAGGTTGGCGGGTACGAGGGGGGCGGGAACGGCACGTTCACCCTCGACGGTGGGACCCTCTCCGTCCGGGGCGCCTATGAGAGCGTCGGCCACAGCGGAACCGGCGTCTTCACTCAGACAGATGGAATCCATACCGTCGTCGGCCCGCTGTACATCGGCTACAATCACAAGGCCGACCGCGAAGGCACGTTCACAATCTCCGGCGGCACGCTGGATGTGGGCAGCCTCTATGTCGGCTTCAACGGCGTGGGAACGCTCAACATCCCGACGCTCGACCCGGACATCACGGTCCGGGACACCCTGCACATCGGGCCTCTGGGAACCCTCAACTGCGTCCCCGGCACGGTCATCCACATGACCGGCTCCGCCTTCGAGAACCTCAGCACCGAGCCAGGCAACGTCCAACTGGAGAACCTCGAGCTGGTCTTCGAGGGCGGGAACGTGGACATTGACCCCTTCGAGGTCGGCGGAGAGGACTTCGGGCCGGTGATGGACGGGTTCCTCACCAACTTCGCGCTCGGCGCGCTCGTCCTCGGCGGCAGCGACATTGGTCAGGTGCAACTGGTCGATGACTTCGACAACCAGCCCGACTGGACCGGCAACGAGGTGCTCTACGTGCTCGACCTGACCATCGGGCCTGGCTCGTACCTCGACCTGAACGGCATGACCCTCTACTACGGCCAAGCGGCGATCGACCCCGACGCCACCATCAACCATGCCGGCGGCCAGCTCGTCCAGATCGGCGGACCCGACCAGATCCCCGAGCCCGCGACCCTCGGCCTCCTCACGCTTGGCGCCCTCGCCCTCCTTCGCCGCCGTCGCCGCCGTTGAGCCCATCCTCGCAGCACCATCGGTCGCGGGCCGACCTCTCGCGGCCCGCCTGCCTCCTCCCAGACGGCACGCAGCCGCGTCCAAGGAGCGCTCTCGCGGAGACGCAACGTCCCCGCCCCTCGCACGGCAGACGCGCGGCGACGGGTCAGAACTATGTCACACATTCGTATCTATGACATCTTTCCGACAGGCCCTGAGCCAACCACACAGGACGCCGCCCCGTCAAAGAACCGCCTTCGCCCCAGAAGCGGGACCGCGAACGGCCAGCGGGCATCGCCGTCGCTGCGCCCATCGCCTTGACCCAGACCCCGCCGCCGTCTAGAATCAACCCCGTCCCGGCGCGACAACCCCGAAAGGAGCACGACCATGAGCGACGGGGTCACTCGCCGCACGTTCGGCAGGACGGCCGCCCTCGGGCTCGCGGCCGCGTCCGCCGCCAAGGTGTTGGGCGCCAACGAGCGCGTCCGCCTTGGCTTCATCGGCGTCGGCAACCGCGGCGGACAGTTGCTCGCGGCGTTCCTCAACCACAGCGACTGCGAGGCCGCGGCCTTCTGCGACGTGTGGAAGCCCTACCTCGACCGCGCCCGCGAGCGCAACGCCGGCAAGGGCGACCTCACCGGCGACTTCCGCAAGCTGATCGACCGCAAGGACCTCGATGCCCTCGTCATCGCCACCCCCGACCACTGGCACGCCATCCAGACCGTGGACGCCTGCGACGCCGGCAAGGACGTCTACGTCGAGAAGCCGCTGAGCATCACCATCCACGAGGGCCGCCGCATGGTCGCCGCCGCGCGCCGCAACCAGCGGGTCGTCCAGGTCGGCACCCACCGACGCTCGTCCCCACTCTACGCCGACCTCGTCCAGCTCGTCCAGGCCGACACCATCGGCAAGGTGACCGTGTCGCGCGCCTACCGCCTGAGCAACATGTGGCCCAAGGGCATGGGCAAGGCCAGGCACACCGAGCCGCCGAAGGGCCTCGACTGGGACCTGTGGCTCGGCCCCAGGCCCGCGCAGCCCTACCAGGACAACATCGCGCCCTACAAGTTCCGCTGGTGGCACCTCTACTCGTCGCAGATGGCCAACTGGGGCGTGCATTACCTCGACGCCATCCGCTGGATCACCGGCGAGCTGGCGCCCGCCTCCCTCTCGGCCCACGGCGGGCGCTTCGCCATCGACGACGACCGCACCATCCCCGACACCATGGAGGCCACCTTCGAGTTCGCCAGCGGCCGCCTCGCCATCCTCGGCCAGTACGAGGCGAGCGGCAACCCGGCGCTCCGCACCGGCGAGCTCGAGCTCCGCGGCACCCTCGGCACCGTCTACATCGGCGGCCGCCAGTTCGAGATCGTGCCCGAGCGCGGAGGCCAGTTCCAGAGCCGCGAGCCCAGGATGAAGCCCGTCACGAAGAAAGCGGCCGGCGGCAACGCCGACCTCACGACCCTGCACGCCCGCAACTTCCTCGACTGCGTCAAGAGCCGCGAGAAGCCCCACGCCGACGTCGAGGAGGGCCACCGCTCCACGACCTTCAGCCTGCTGGCCAACATCGCCCTCGCCGCCAAGGCACGCCTCGAATGGGACCCCCAGGCCGAGCGCATCGTCAGCCCCAAGGCCGCCAACGCCATGCTCCACTACGACTACCGCAAGCCCTGGGCCCTGCGCTGACGCGGACCGGCGAAGCAACGCGGATCCCGGAGCGCCCGCTGCCCCTGCTGGCCCCCGACCTCTCCCCCACGGTCACGCGCCATCAATCGCCGCCCGGCAGCCGCTCGAGTCGCTGACGTGCCTTGCGTGCGGCCGCGCTGTCGGGGAAGCAGGCGATGATGCGCCGAAGGGCCTCCCGCGCGGCCGCGCGGTCGCCGGCGGCGAGGCGGTGGTCGGCGAGCCGGTTGAGGAGCGCGGCGATGTCGCGGTCGAGCGCGGCCAGGGCCTCCTCGCGACGGCGCAGGTAGCCGCGGAACTGGCCGCTGACCTGGAGCACGCGGGTCAGCTCCATGCTCACGGCGCGGCGCTGGTAGTCGGCGCCGACGGTGTCGAGCGCGCCCTCGAGCGCGGCGACGGCCTCGCCGAAGCGCTGCTCGCGCACCAGCGCGCGGGCATACTCGCGCAGCAGCTCGTAGTTGGCGGGGTGCTCGGCGCATCCCTCGCGCAGCGCCGCCAGCTCCTTGTCGCGCGCGCCGATATTGCCGTAGGCCC
>CBFDBL010000165.1:0-10085 GCA_965603035.1 uncultured bacterium | reverse complement strand
GCCGTCGAGGAACCCGGCGACGAAGACCAGAGCGAAGAAGGGCACGGGGAGGAGACCGAGCCAGTCGAGCCGGCTCGCCGTCGTTCCCGCGAGGCCCCGCAGCACGAGCGGCAGCAGCGCGCAGAAGAGCGCCATCGCGGCCACCACGCCCGCCAGGAAGCCCGGCCGACGCTCCCAGCGCGTCCCCACCCGCGCGCCGAGCGCCAGCCCGACCATGAACGACGCCACCAGCGCCCCCACCTGCGCGTAGGCGTAGCCGAACGCGCTCTGGTAGGCGTAGAGCAGGACGATCTCCGCCGCCATCCCGAACAGGCCCGTGGCGAACGCCGTGGCCAGGATGCCGTAGGCCGGCCCGGCCCGCGCGCGGCGCCGGACCGCGACGAGCACGACGGCGGGCGCGAGCAGCAGCGCGGGCAGCACGAGCCCGTGGGCGAAGCGGAAGCCCAGCGCCGCGCGGAACAGCGCGTGGGTGCCGCCGCGCAGGCCCGGGTCGCGGGCCTGGGTGTCGGCCGAGACGATCTGGTTCCACACGAGCAGCGCGTACTGGTAGACGATGGGCCGGGCGTCGGTGTTGACGGGCGCGGGGGTGGCGTCGAGGGTCTGGCGGAGGCGGGCGACCTGGCTCGTGATGACGAGGTTCTCGAAGCGAGCGGTGTAGTAGGCCTCGGCGGCGTCGCGGAAGTCGGGGTCGGCGTCGGGCAGCCAGATGCCGCGCGCGGCGATGCGCCTCGCCAGGACGGCGGGGTCGAGCGACACGAGGCCGGGCCGCGTGCCCGCGACGAAGGTGTGGGTCTCGCCAGGCGCGACGAGCACCTCGGGGAAGACCTCCTGGAGCGTGCGCAGGATCGAGGCGGAGAGCTGTCCGACCGTCTCGCCCGGGTAGTTGGCCGCGGCCATGACCGAGGTGATGAGCACGCCGTCCTCGTACATGGCCCGGCGCACCTCACGGAAGAACTCGACGGTGTAGAAGCGGTTGACGAACGCCGAGAGCGGCGGCGGGAGCTGAAGCACGACGACATGATAGGGCACGCTCGCGCGCTGGACGTGGCGGCGGCCGTCGGCGAAGAAGCGGACGACCGGGAGGCCCTCAGCGGGGGGTGTGCCGTGCTCTCGAGCGAGGTCGAAGAGGGCCGGGTCGAGCTCGACGGCCTCGAGCCGCTGGAGCCCCAGGGCGGCCAGCTCGCGCGGCAGGTGGCCCAGAGCGCGGCCGACGAGGAGAGCGTTCTGCGGCTCGGGGTGCTGCGCCACGGCGAAGAGGGCGAGGTTGCGTGCGTCGGTGGCCGGCGCGCCGGGCGGCGGGAGGGTCTCGACGAGGCCGCCGTCGTGGTAGAGGGTGACCTGCTCCTCGACGGGATGGCGGAGTGCGGCGAGCTGGCCGTAGCGCGAGTCGGCCGTCGCCGCGAGCGTGTAGCCGGGGTGCAGGGCCTGCCAGCGCCGGACGTGGAGCCTGTCGTCGAGGCCGTGGGCCCAGACGGCGAGCGCGGCGGTCAGGCCGACGACGAACCCCGTCGCCATCCAGCGGCGGCCCCCTGCCAGGTGCACGCCGAGGCAGAGCGCGGCGCCGAGCAGCGGGCCGAGCGTGACGGGATCGACCAGCCCGACGAGCGCGAACGTGAAGAGCAGCCCGCCGGCCACGGCGCCCCACGCGTCGGCCTGGTAGAGCCGCCCGAAGGCCTCCGCCTTCGCCGCGTGCAGCGCGAGCACGAACTCCGCGCCGCAGGCCAGCGCGACCGGCGCCGTCGCGACCACCGCCGTCAGCGCCGCCTCGACGAACGTCAGCTCCGCCGCGCCCGCCACGCGATGCCGCGCCAGCGCGACCTGGCCGACCAGCAGCAGCCCGTTGAGCGCGAAGAGCGCCGCCGCAAACGACCACGCCCGCTGCGGCCACGCCCCCGACCGCCGACGCGACGACCGACGCGCGAAGAGCCCCCCCAGCACGCTCCCCAGCGCCGTCCACACCAGCCCCGCCGCCAGCACCACCCCCACGAACACCTCGGTCCCGCGACACGCCGCCAGCATCTCGCGAAACATCACGATCTGCGCCGTCTGCGCGAACAGCCCGACCGCAGCCGCCAGCGCCACGGCCGCACGCGGGGAGGGGGCGGAAACGGTCCCAGGTGCCGGGTGCCGGGTTTCGGCGGACTCCGTGGGGGCTGTGGCAGCCGTGTTGCGCTGCGGCTCGCCCGGCATGTGAGACACCCCCTTCACCGCGCCCCCCCGGCCCCTGGAACCTGGAACCCGGAACCTGGAACCCGGAACCTGGAACCCGGAACCTGGAACCTCCTACCTCCAGACCCCCGGGATCCGCGTCCCGCAAGCGGGGCACCGGCCGTTGCGGAGGTCGTTGCGGAGGACCTTGAAGCCGAGGCGCTTGATGACGGGCCTGCGGCATCGGTGGCAGTAGGTGTGGTTGGCTGGGTGGGGAGCGAAGTTGGAGATGTAGACGTACTGGAGCCCCGCCTTGCGTCCGATGGCCCGCGCCTTCTCGAGGCTGGCGATGGGGGTCTGGGGCTGGTTGAGCAGCTTGTACTTGGGGGTGAAGCGCTCGAGGTGCCAGGGGGTGTAGGCCCCGAGGCTCCCGCGGATCCAGCGCGCGATGTCGGTGAGCTCGCGGGTCGAGTCGTTGAGCCCGGGCACGATGAGGGTGGCGACCTCGATCCACTTGCCGGCCGCCTGGATCTGCTTGCACGACTCGAGGACGGGCTTGTAGGACTGGGCGCCGATGTACTGCTGGTAGAAGGCGTCGCGGAAGCCCTTGATGGTGACGGTGACGCCGTCGAGCACCTGGAGGAAGTCGGCGAGCGGCTTGGGGCGGATGTAGCCGTTGGTGCAGAGGTAGACCTTGAGGCCGAGCGCGCGGGCGGCGGCGGCGAAGCGGCGGTTGAACTCGATGTGGCTGGTGCCCTCGGTGTAGGTGAAGGTCACCGACGGGATGTCCTTGCCCCGTGCGAGGCGGAGGGACTCGTCGCGGTCGAAGCGGATGTTGCGTGTCTCGCGGGGGCTGTGCTGGCTGAACTGCCAGTTCTGGCAGTATTGGCAGCGCAGGTTGCATCCCGCGTGTGCGACCGCGAGGGTGGTCGAGCCTGCGAGGGCGTGGCACAGGGGGTTCTTCTCGATGGGGTCCACGTTGACGACGCAGGGCTGGCCGACGGCGTGGGTCTTGAGGGTGCCGCGGTCGTTGAGGCGGACGCGGCACTTGCCGAGCTGGCCTGGGCGCAGGGTCTCGGCGTGGGGGCAGAGCAGGCAGGTGACCGAGCCGTCGGGGTTCTTCAGGTAGTAGTCGGCCTCGGCCGGCGGCTTGCGCACGCCGCGGTCGAAGAGCCCCGCCGCGCCCGCTGCGGGCGCGAGCTGCACGGCGAAGCCCAGCTTCGCCATCGCGGCGACGAACTCGCGTCGATCCATCAGGAAGACCTGGCCACAGGGACACTGGGAGCGCCGAGCGCGCGGCGCCCACGATAGCACAGAGGGCAGCCGCCCGGAAGGGCCAGGCGACTCTCCCGCGCTCGCGCTACTTCCGGGCCCGCCGCTCCCGGTCGAGCCGCTGGATGTAGGCGGCGTAGACCTTCGAGGCACCGGGCACCATGAGGAAGTAAGCGACCTTGTAGGGCGCGTCGCGCTGCGGCGGGACGATGGCTGCCTTGAGCCCCTTCGCGAGGCTCTGCTTCTCCATCTCGAACGCCACGTCGCTCGCGGCCCGCGCGCGGTCGAGGGCCTTGGCGACGCCGTCGCGGGCCGCCGCCCTGCGGGAGCCGTCGGCGCCGGGGCTCACGACCCCGGCGAGCTGGTCCGCCCGCTCCAGGACGCTCTGGCGCATGAGGGGCCAGAGCCTGTCGGGGCACTGGCGAGCCCTGCGGAGCAGGTCGAGGGCCTTCGTGCTCGATTCGGCCTGGCCCGCGCGCATGGGGTCGCTGAGGTCGTCGGGCGGGACGAGACAGCACGAGAAGCTGCCGAGGACGGACTTCTGGCCGTCGGCGAGGATGGCCTCGACCCTGGGCGAGAGCTCGACGAGCTTGCGCAGGCCGCCGCGGCCGTAGAGGGCCTCGGCGTGGGCGCGATCCACCAGCGGCTTCGTGGCGGCCGTGACGAGCATCGGCTGGTGGCTGGCCTTCGAGGTTGGGGCCATGTGGCAGCTCGCGCACCGGGTGTCCGAGCGGAGAGGGGCCGGGCGGATCATCCTGCGGAGGACCTTGCTTTCCGTCGCGCGGGACCGGCTGACACGGGTGCGGAGCGCCTGAGGCACGCCCTCGCCCGTGACGAGGAGCTTGCGGGTCTCAAGCCAGGCCTTGCGGACCTCGGCGAGGTCGGGGTGGAGGGGCGCGCGCAGGCTCGGCGGCGACTCGGCCACCGCCTCGACCCGCTTCGCCAGCTCGTAGAGCTCGACGGCCTGGGCCCGCGTCAGGTTCAGGCCGTTCACCACGTTGATGTTCGAGAGGTGGAGGAACAGGTAGCCCATCTGGCGGAGGTCGCTCTCCCAGGTCGCCTCGGCGGCGGGCGCCCGGGCTCCCAGGGCGAGACAGGCTGTGGCGAGGACCAGTGTCCGCATCATCACGCGGCCTCCGGAATCCGATGCCCCTCGGGGCAAGCCGATTATACCACTCTCCCCCTGGATTGCCATACAGGCGAGAGAGCCGCCTGGTTTCGGTCGCGGGCAGCCCGCGCGATCGCCGCGCGCCGAAAGCCGGTTGACAAGCGGCGCTGCGTGCGGTGTGATAGGGGGGCTGGGCCACTTCCACAGGGCGAGGAAAGCGCATGAGACGGGTCATCCTGCTACCGACTCTGGCACGACGTCAGCACATCCGCTACAATGCGCTGAGACCTCCGGCGCCGAGCTCGATCGGCTCGCCGCGAGCCGGTGAGAGCCCTTCGGGATCGAGGGACCAATGCCCGAGCCCATCTATCTCGACCACGCAGCCACCTCGTGGCCGAAGCCGCCGGCCGTCGAGGAGGAGGTCGTCCGCCGCCTGCGCGGGATGACGGCCAACGTGGGCCGCAGCAGCCACGGCGCCGACCTGCGTTCCGCGCGCCTGCTCTTCGACGTCCGCTCGCGGCTCGCCCGGCTCCTCGGCGCGGCGGACCCGGCCCACGTCGTGTTCACCCGCGGCGCCACCGAGGGCATCAACCTCGTCCTCAAGGGCCTGCTCCGCCAGGGCGACCGCGTGGCCGTCTCGCCGCTCGAGCACAACGCGGTCATGCGCCCGCTCACCCGCCTCGCGCGCGAGCGCGGCATCGAGGTCGAAGCCCTGCCCGCCGACCCCATGGGCCGCATCGACGTCGAGGCCGCCGCGAGCCTCGACGGCCGCTTCCGCATCGCCGCCATCGCTCACGGCTCGAACGTCGACGGCCTCGTCCAGGACGTCCGAGCCCTCGCGCGCGCCATGCCCGACACGCCCATCCTGCTCGACGCCGCCCAGACCGCCGGCGTCGTGCCGATCGACCTCGCCGCCGACCGCATCGCCTTCATGGCCTGCTCCGCGCACAAGGGCCTCCTCGGACCCACGGGCGTCGGGGTCCTCTGCCTCAGCCCCGACCACGACGTCGCGCCGCTCATCGAGGGCGGCACCGGCAGCCAGAGCGAGGAGACCGCGCAGCCGACCTTCCCGCCCGACCGCTACGAGGCCGGCACGCTGAACATCCACGGCATCGCAGGCCTGCGCGGCGCACTCGGCCACATCGAGGCCCACGGCCTGCTCGCCGACCACAAGCACCGCCTCGTCAGCCGCCTGCTCGACGGCCTGCGCGACGCGCCTGGCATCCGCATCCTCGCGCCGACCGACGGCTCCGCCCTGCTCGTCAGCATCACCCTCGCCGGCCAGCCGCCCGACCGCGTGGCCAGGGCGCTCGAGCGCGACCATGGCATCCTCTGCCGGCCCGGCCTCCACTGCGCGCCCGCGGCCCACCGCCACCTCGGCACACTGCCCCAGGGCACGGTGCGGCTCGCCCCAGGCTTCGGCAACACCGACGCCGACATCGACGCCGCCATCCGCGCCGTCCACGCCATCGCGCGAGGCGGCTGAAGAGCATCGGCCGCCGAGGCACACCGGCCACCGCCACGAGGCAGGCGACGCAGGAAGATCGATCCGGCTGTTGGCGAATCGCCTCCTTCCTGCTATCCTGTCTCGTGATGCTCGTCTCGGCGCCCTCTGTTCCTCCGTGGTTGAGCCTTGACCGTCGAAGGGAGAAAGGCGATGGAGACCCTCGACCTGCGGGACCTGGCGTGCCCCGAGCCCGTGATCCGCACGAAGCGGGCCATCGAGGCCAACCCCGGCTCGGTGCTGACCATCCTGCTCAATCACCCCGCTTCCCGGGAGAACGTGACGCGCATGGCCACCGCGCTCGGCGCCCAGGTCGAGCTGCGCGAGGCGACGGGCAACGAGTTCACCCTCACCGTCACCACCCCCGAGGGCGACGCCGGCGACGCCGAGACCGAGCCGGAGATGGTCGCCTGTCCCCTCAACGCCGGCGGCGCCCGGCCCACCGTGCTCGTCAAGAACCGCGTCATGGGCCTGGGCGACGACCAGCTCGGCCGCATCCTCATGAAGGCCTTCCTCAAGACCCTGCGCGACGCCGACCCGCTGCCCGCCTGCCTCATCTTCGTCAACGCCGGCGTCCACCTGACGACCGAGGGCTCCGAGGAGATCGCCACGCTCGAGGAGCTCGAGGCGAAGGGCGTCGAGGTCATCTCGTGCGGGACCTGTCTCGACTACTTCGACAAGCTTGATGCCCTGCGCGTCGGCATCGTCGGGAACATGTTCGACATCGTGGACCGCCTGGTCCGCGCACCCAAGGTCATCTGCCCGTGAGCGACCCGACCCGCGTCCTCCTCATCTTCCAGTCCATCCACCACGTCCTCGCCGCCGAGGCCGCGCTCCAGCAGGCCCGAGTCCCCGCCGAGCTGGTCCCCGTGCCCAAGGAGATCAACCCCAACTGCGGCATGGCCCTCACCGTCGCACCCGCCGACCGCGCCCGCGCGCTCGCCCTGCTCGAGGGCCACGGCCCCGTGCAGGTGAGGGACGCCTGGCAGGCGTGAGGCGCGACCCACGGGGGGCCGCAGCCCAGCATCGGGCGCCGGAAGCCCGGCGCCGAGCCCGCCCTGTCACGTGAGATGGATGCCCAACTGCTTGAGCGCGTCCTCGGCCTCGACGGGGAGGTGCGCGACGCTAAGCGCGAGCGCCGTAGGCGAGAGCCGCCGCGCGACGAGCGGCGCGAGCTCGGGCAGGCGGAGCGCGGCCTCGAGCAGCTCGCTCGACGGCAGGACGAGGACGTGGAGCGTCTCGATCTCGGCCGGGTGGATGCTCGCGGCCCAGGTGCGGATCGAGTACTCGATGTTCTGGGAGAGCGGCACGCGGCCGTGGCGTCGGAGCGTGGCGACGATGGTCTCGGCATCGAGGCCGCGCAGGACGGCGCGCTGGACGCTCTGGCGCGAGAGCCGCAGGTGGAGGGTCACCTCGTTCTTCTGGCGGTCGCAGAAGGCCGCGAGGCGGTGGAGCAGCACGAGGTGGCCCGGCTCGGGGAAGAGGACGACCTCGAAGTCGGGGTTGACGATCAGCAGGCGGCCGGGCTCGGGCGGCTCGGCCTCGCCGAGCAGCACGCGGGCGAGCGGGGCGACGCGGACGACCGTGCGGTCGCCGCAACGGCCGACGTCGAGCAGGCCGGCGTAGTTGAGTGCGCGCAGGAGCGGCTCGCGGGCCGCCTCGGCCATGCCCGCGAGGGTGTGGGAGACCCGCAGCGGGCCCCACGACCCGACGTCGGCCGCGCTGACCTCCTCGGCGCTCAGCGCGCCCCGGGCCAGCAGCACCGCCACGTAGCGGGACAGCACGCGCGCGAGGAACGCGCCCGTGGGGTGCCAGAGGCCCGGCTCGAGCTCGAGCAGCACCTCCCGCGCGGCGCGGGCGAGGCCCTGGAAGTGGGGCCGCGGCACCGCCGACTCGCCCAGGCCCAGCATCACCTCGAGCACGTCGCCCGCCTGCTCGGCCAGCCGCCGGGCCTGCCAGGCCGCGCTCTCGCACGTCGCGTGCAGCCGGCCGTCGTCGCGCAGCGCCGCCAGCCCAAGCTGCCGCGCGATCGTCAGCCTCAGGCTCAGCAGCGACTCCGCGTCCATGAAGAACGTCGAGCGCAGCGCCGTGATGAGCGACAGCTCGTTCCGCGCGCCCTTGAAGAAGCGCACAGCGCTCGTCAGCTTCGACGGACGCACGCGCATGAAGTCCACCGTCACCGACAGGTCGGTCAGGAAGTCGATGCCGCAGGCGTACGTGTGGTCGAGCGCCACCTCCGCGCTGCCCTGCGCCGACGCCCAGGCGCCCACCACCTCGTGGTAGAGCACCAGGCACTCGTGGTCGTCGCCCATGCCCAGCTCGAACAGCGACAGGTGCCCGAACGTGCCCAGCAGCGCCGCCTCGAGCGCCGCGCGCCACGCCACGCCGTCCACGCCCTCGATGTCCAGCCCCGCCGACGGGAACCGCTCGAGCGGCAGCACGCCTCCCCCCTCGAGCGCCAGCCGCACGGCGCGCCGCAGCACGGGGTCCGCGAGCGCGGCGGTCCGGTGCTCGATCGCATCGGGCGCCAGCAGCTCGCCCTCGCCCACGCCCGCCAGCGCCTCGTCGCGCTCGCGCTCGCCGAGCCCGTCGAGGTAGGCCGCCAGGCTGAGCATGAGCGCCGGCTCCCGCGTATCGAGGTTCAGCGCCTCGGCCAGCACGTCGCCCAGCTCCTGCGGCATCTCGGCGCGCAGGGCCTCGCCGCGGCCCCAGCGCCCGAGCGACACGTAGCGCAGGAAGCCGCGGTAGACGAGCCGGTCGAGCATCTCGCGAACGCCCTGGGGGCCTGGCCGGCCGGCCGCGGGCCGCCGCGCGACGAACTCGGCGTCGCCCTCGTAGCCCTCCAGGCGCAGCAGCCCGCGCAGGAAGCCCTGCTCGCCCTCCTCGAGGGCCTCGAAGCTCGCGCGCACCCGCTCGGGCGAGAGCATCTCCTGGCGCAGGAGCCGCAGCAGCTCGCTCTTCGACGAGCTGCGCGCCGTGCTCGGCGCCCACAGCCACTGGAGGCCCTGGAGACTCGCGATGCTCCGCCCGTTCAGGAACTCATCCAGTTGCATCAGCACCCCGTCCATCGCCCTCGCGGGCGTCCTCGGCGGGCGGGACCCCTCGACCGGCGCTCACGCGGCCGGCCCCCCGACCAGCTCGTGGGCGTCGGCGATCCTGTAGGTGTAGCCCTGCTCGGTCAGGAAGAGCTGGCGGTTCCCCGCGAAGTCCTGGTCGCGGCTGTCGCGGGTGACCAGCGAGTAGAAGCGCGCCAGCGAGCCGTTGGCCTTGGGCCTCAGGATGCGCCCCAGCCGCTGCGCCTCCTCCTGCCGCGAGCCGAAGGTCCCGCTCACCTGCACCGCCACGTTCGCGTCCGGCAGGTCGATGGCGAAGTTCCCCACCTTCGAGACGATGAGCACCGGCACCTCGCCGGTGCGGAACCCCTGGTAGAGGACGTCGCGCTCGCGGTTGGGCGTGGCGCCGGTGATGAGCGGGGCGCCCGTCCGCTTCGCGATGCGGTGGAGCTGGTCGAGGTATTGGCCGATGATGAGCACGCGGTCGCCCCGGTGGCGGGCGAGCAGCGCGTCGAGGACGTCGAGCTTGGCGGGGTTCTCCGAGGCGATGCGGAACTTGTCGCGGCTGCTGGCGACCGCGTAGCTCACCCGCAGCTCGTCGGGCAGCGGGATGCGGATCTCCGTGCATTCCGCCGTGGCGATCCAGCCCTGCTTCTCGAGCACCTTCCAGGGCACGTCGTAGCGCTTGGGCCCGATGAGGCTGAAGACGTCGTCCTCCTTCTTGTCCTCGCGCACGAGCGTGGCCGTGAGGCCGAGGCGTCGGCACGACTGGATCTCGGCGGTGATGCGGAAGACGGGGGCGGGCAGCAGGTGGACCTCGTCGTAGACGATCAGGCCCCAGTTGCGTGCGTTGAAGATCTGGAAGTGGGGGAAGGGGTCGCCCTTGCGCTTGCGGTAGGTCAGGATCTGGTAGGTGGCGATGGTCACGGGCAGGATCTCCTTGGCCTCGCCCGAGTACTCGCCGAGCTGCTCGGCGGTCAGCGTCGTCTTATCGAGGAGC
>CBFDBL010000164.1:0-10158 GCA_965603035.1 uncultured bacterium | reverse complement strand
CCGAGATCAAGGCCATGGAGAGCCAGAACGAGTTCGGGCGCCGCGAGCGCGAGGTGGCCGCTCTCGCTCGGCACGGTGGGCATGGCTCCCGTGCAGCAGACCGTCGGGGCGGTCCAGAGCGTGTCGCCGGCGGGGGCCTCGCCTGAGAGCGTGAGGTCGATGCGGCAGCGGTAGTAGTCGCGACGGATCGGCTCGGGCCGCACGGGGACCACGAGCGTGTCGCCCTCGCGGCGGACCTCGCGCTCGGGGTCGAGTTGCGCCGAGGCGACGCGCGTGACGCGGAGGTCGCCGACCCGGATCCGGATCTCGGGAACGGGCGCGGGGAACAGGCGACAGTCGAGGGTGCAGCGGGTGACGGCCGCGGTGGGCTCGAGCTCGTGGCGGATCGTCGAGCGCACGTAGACGGCCGGCGTCGAGCCGGGGGCCTGGAAGAGGTTGCGGTCGGCGGCGCCGATGTAGTGGTCGAGCGGCGGGATGGGCAGCGCGTCGGCGAGCCGGGGGTCGCCGGCGTGGAGCGTGGGAGCCGGGACCCTGGCGACGCGTGGCGGCCGCTCGCGGGTGGCGAGGAAGAGGCCGAGCTTGACGAGCACCCAGAGGGCGAGCGCGGCGCCGAGGAGGAACACGACGGATTCCCTGTTGAGCCGCTTGCGCATGCGAGGCCTCCCTTCCGCAGGACCGCAGGCTGGGCGCCTGTGCCACGGGGGTGCTTGGGTCAGCGGGGCGCGCTACTCGTTGTAGTGGTCCTCGAACCGCCCGCGGAGCTTGTGGCGCTTGCCGTCGGCATCGATGAGGATGACGGCGTCGTCGGTGATGCTGGTGAGCTTGAGATCGTCGAGGTTGTCGCCGATGAACTTGCGGAAGTACTCGCCGCTCTCCTTGTGCCGCAGGACGGCCTGGCGCTTGGGCTCGGGGGCCTCGATCTCGACGATGGCGACGAGCTTGTAGCCGAGGTCCTCGGAGACTGGGGGCGGGATGTCGAGCTTGACCGGCACGTCGGGCTCGGGCTTGACGTCGGGCATGGGCTTGGGCGCGGGCTTGGGCGCGGGCTTCGGGGCGGGCTTGGGCGCCGGCTTGGGGCCCGGCTTGGGCCTGACGGCGACCACCGTGGTCGGCTGGACGCGGAAGCCGAGGTTGTAGGCCGGCTCCTTGTAGTGGTAGACGAACTTGGTGTAGGACGAGCGGAGCCGCTCGGGGATGGTGTCGCCGGTGAGGAGCTGGAGGCCGGCGCGGGTGTGGTCGGACACCGGGATGAGCTCGACGCTGTTGCGGAGGGTGACGAAGGCGACGGTGCCGGTCTCGCTGGCGACGGTGCCGAGCTTGCCCATGCCGTCGCGGCAGATGACCACGGGCGCGCGCCACACGCCGGGGAGCTTGTCGAAGCCGCTGCGGAGCAGGAGGTCCACCTGGCAGCGGTAGTAGGTGCGCTTGACGGGGACGGGGCGGACGGGGACGGAGACGACGCGGCCGTCCTGCCCCCAGCGGGCGTTGGGCGGGGTCTGGCGGCAGAAGACGTCCTCGGCCTTGGTGTCGTCGGGGAGTCGGAAACGCAGCTCGCTGGCGGGGTTGGGGGTCATGCGGCAGTCGAAGGTGTAGCGGCTGCGGACGCCGAGGCGGGTGAAGTTGTGGATGACGACGGCGCGGACGAAGACGGTGGTGGGCTGGGTGACGTCGTCGAAGAAGAAGTCGCGGGGGCCGCGGTCGGCGTAGTGGCTGAGGGGCGGGATGCCGAGCTTGGCGAGCATGTCGGCGTCGCCGTGCTGGATCTCCGCGGCGGCTACCTTGGGCGTCCTGGGCGGCACCACGTCGTGCGCCAGGAAGAGCCCGAGCCTGAGGGCGACCCAGACGAACAGGGCGCAGCCGATGAGGAAGAGGGCCTGCTCTTTGTTGAGCTTCTTGCCCACGGGGCACCTCCGAGGGGGTTGCCGAATCGCAACTCCCGGCTCTCGCCGGGCGGATGATCGCCATGGCGGTCGGCCGGGCGCCGGTCAGAGGCGTCGGCCGGGTTTCTTGAAGCCGCGTTTCTTCTCGGGCGGCTTCTTCCCGGGGGCGGCCTTCGTGGCCGCCTTCGGCAGCTCGGGCTTGTGGAAGCGGACCGCGGCGACGGAGAGCTCGGCGTCGAGGTGCGACGGGGTCACCTCTTCCGGGAATCCATCGTCGTCGATCTCGATCTCAGCGTCCACGCTCTTGACCTTGATCTTGCGGATGAGGAAGAAGCGGGTGGCGGCGAAGTCGCCCTTGCGGACGACGTTGCGCGTCGTCTTGTCGGGCGCGAGGAAGCAGTGGTCCGAGGTGTCCTCGAGCTCGGCCTCGATCTTGCCGCCGGGCAGGAGGCGGCGGACGACGGCGTTGGCCACGAAGGCGAGCCTGTGGGGGTCCTTGTCGTCGGGGCGGAAGAGGGTGAACCGCTCCTTGAGGTTGCCGCGCGCGCTGCCGGGTTGGAACAGGGAGGGCTGGCCGTGGACCTGGATGATGAGGGTGGTGGCGGGCTCGCGCAGGGCGGCGGCTGCGGCGGCGGGCGGAGGGGCGTTCTCGTCGGGGTCGTCGTCGGGCGGTGCGGGGGGCTTGGGCTTGACGGGTGCGGCGGCCTCGGCGGCCACGCCGATGTCCTGGATCTCGGTGACGAGGCCGTGGGCGCCGTCGAGCGCGTGGACGAAGCGCAGGAGGGTCGGCAGGTCGCACTTGATGTGGACCGAGACGGGATAGGCCGTGGCGACGGGGGTCTCCTCGATGCCCCAGGGGTAGGGCTCCTGGGGCTGGATGGCGGCGATCTCGTCCACGCCGGCGCGGATGGCGAGGTGGCCGAGCTCGTGGATGAGGGCGATCTGCTGGATGACCGTCTCGGGATCCTCGATCTGACCCGCGGCCTCCATGTTGCGGAGGCCGAAGTAGGGGTCGCCGAGCCCGATGTTGCGCGTGGCGGCGAGCCAGGCCACCCCGTCGGCGGGGTCGCGGATCTCGAACTCGGGGCAGGGGAACTCGCCCTCGCGGGCGTAGGTGTAGGCCAGCGAGACGTAGCGCTGGCGCTCGTTCTTGTCCTTGCGCAGCTCGGGGATGCGGAAGGGGAAGCGCGGGACGAAGCTCATCCAGCGGTGCATCTCCTGGTAGTTCGTCAGGAGCACCAGGTTGGCGTCGGTCGCCTCGGCGACGGCGTCGGCGATGGGCTGCGCCTGGCCCTTCGGGTAGTAGATCCGGTCGATGTCCTTCTTGCGCTGGCGGTGCTGGCGCTGGAGGTCGGCGTACGCGCGACTATGTGGGCGGACGACCACGGGGCCGCGCCACGGCGCCAGCCACTCGCCGAGCAGCGTCGGCCACAGGTAGAGGAACACGGCGAGCACGATGCCGCCGACGATGACGAACAGCTTGTTGTTTTCCCAGAAGCTCATCGCTTCACCAGTTCCATGGCTTGGCCGCCGTAGAAGGGGGCCTTGTAGGTGACGGTCATCTTGAAGGTGCGCGCGCTCGGGGGCTCGTCGGGGCTCGGGTAGCGGTTGACCTCGACGTTGGCGAACAGCGCGGTCTCCTGCTCGAGGCTCTTGAGGAACTTGCCCACGAAGTCCTGCGCGTCGGCGAGGCCGACGGCCTTGCCCTTGTCGCGCTCGGCGACGGTGCCGGTCAGCAGGAGTCGGGTGGTGGGGTCGCGGCTCTCCTGGTCCTTCTCGGCGCCGCGGGTGGGCCGGAAGGCGGGCTGCTGGGTGGCCACTTCGATGGAGTCGATGCGGAGCTGGGGGGGAACGCGCTTCTTGAGGATGGCGACGGCCTCGGCGGTGCGGCGGCCGGTGTCGAGCAGGCGTCGGAGGGTCTCGGCCTGGCGCGCGAGGCTCTGGTTGCGGCCCTCGTGGAACTCGAAGTCGCCGAGCTCGGCCTTGCCCTCGTCCACGAGCTTGCGCTCGATGTGGTCCACGCGCTCGGCCCGGGCCGCGGCCCTCTGGGAGGAGTAGAACATGGCGCCGAAGGCGAGCGCGAAGACCGCGGCCGCGGCGTAGATGTAGGCGTCGCGCGTGAAGAACTCGCGCCGGCGCAGCACGTCCTGCGGCAGCAGGGTGATGGGCTTCTTGGCCCGGTCGTCGAGCTGGCGGAGCGCGAGCCCGATGGCGATGGTGTAGCCGGGGCCGTCGGCCGCGACGTCGTCGCGGGTCGCGGGCGACAGGGGCGAGGTGTCGAGCCGCTGGAGCGGGTCGAGCAGGGTGACGGGCAGGTGGAAGCGGTGGGCGAGGAACTCGCGGAGGCCGCGCAGGCGCGCCCCGCGGCCGCTGAGCACGACCTCGTCGATCCGCAGGTCGGTCATGCGGGTCTGGGTCATGCAGTACTTGATGGTGGCCTGGAGGGTGTTGTAGACGGCCTCGGCGGGCTCGAGCAGGGCGGCGGAGAGCCGGGCCTCGGGCGTGCCGACGTCGATCTCTGCGGCCACGTCGAAGTGCTCGGGCACGATGGCGCCCTGGGCGAGCTTCAGCTCCTCGGCCTCGCGGATCGGCAGCTCGTACTCCTCCTGCACCGCCTCGCTGAAGCGCTGGCCGCCGAGGGTGAGGTTGCGGACGAACAGCAGCTTGGCGTTGCGCTGGACCACCACGTCCATGTGCCGCGCCCCGACGTCCACCAGCAGGGTGGTCTTGTCGTTGTAGATGTCCTCGTCGAGCGCGTGGACGTAGGCGTAGAAGAGGCCCATGGCGTTGAGGGTGACGCCGTCGGTGTCGAGGTGGGCCTCGCGCAGGAGGGCGAGGCGGCGGCGCAGCGCGTCGTTGTGGGCCATGGCGACCAGGACGCTGAACTCCTCGGCCTTGCCGGGCAGGTCGAGGAGCATAAAGTCGGTGGTCTGCTCCGACGGGGCCGTGGGGTCGTCGGCGGCCTCGTACTCGATGATCTTGCGGAGCTTGTCGGGCGAGGCGGGCGGGACGCGGAGGTACTTGATGAAGTAGTCGCGGCCGGCGAGGCCGCAGGCGACCTTGCGGCCGCGGACGCGCGCCTGGCGCAGCAGGAAGCGGAGGAGCTCGGCCAGGCGCCTGTCCTTGCGCTCGCTGTCGTCGAGCAGGGCCAGCTCGCCGAGCTCGATGGCCCCGGCGCGGGCGAGGGCCACGCGGCTGCCGGTCTTCCGCAGGACCACGGCCTTGGCCGTGTGGGCTCCCAGGTCGATGCCGATGGCGGTGCGGGTCTTGGGCATGAGGGCCTTCCTGGGGCGGCTGGGCCGCCTACGGACCGGGGCGGAGCACGGGTGGCGCGGCGTCCTGGATCTCGACGCGCGCCGCGTCCTCCGCGGCGCGGGCCTCGTCGATGCGGCCGGAGTCGCTGTAGCGGGCGCCCGTGGGGGTGATCAGCTCGGCCTGGACGAAGATCAGCAGGTTCGTCTTCTTGTCCCGGTAGGTGTTGCGGCCGAAGAACTGCCCGAGGACCGGGATGTCGGACAGGATGGGGATCTTGGTGCGGATCTGGATCTTCTTCTGCTGGATCAGCCCCCCGAGCGCGACGATGGCGCCGTCGGCGACGGTGAGCTTGGTCGACAGCGAGCGCTCGCCGATGATCGGGCGCTCGACCGTGGCCGTCTGCTGCTGGATGCTGTCGGCGTCCTCGACGTTCTGGACGTTGTTGATGGGGAAGACGAGCTCGAAGCTCAGCCGCGGCGGGATCTCGACGCGGATGCGCGGGTTGAGCATCATGGTGATGTAGCGGGTGTCCTTGCCGATGCTGGGCGCCACGTCGAGGGTGAAGCCCGTGTCCTCGCCCTCGGCGAACACCGGGATGATGATCGGCTCGCTGGAGAGCGCGTTGACGTTGCCCGTGTAGTTCGGGTCGTTGGGGTCGATGATGATGTTGCTGGGGTAGCCGTAGGTGGTGCCCGAGATGTCGGAGCGGTCCACCTCGTAGTCCTCGACGTAGACGAGGTCCTTGGTGACGCTGATGCGGGCCGTGCAGTTGTTCACGCAGATGACGTTGGGCGCGGCGAGGGTGCGGGTGGTGCCGGTGCGCTGGAGCGCGTCCACGAGCACGTCGAACTGGGGCTCGGTGAGCACGCCCGCGACGCTGAGGTTGCCGCCGGAGTCGGGGGTGGTGAGGCCGGGGAGCTGCTCCTGTGGGAAGTTGAGCCCGCCGCTGAGCTGGACGCGCTCGTCCGCGTCGGCCATCAGGTTGGCGGTGATGCCGAAGGTCTCGAAGTCCTCGACGTCGATCTCGACGAAGAGGGTCTTGATGAGCACCTGGTGGGGGATCTGGTCGATGGGCTCGAGCATCCGCACCACTTCCTGGTAGGCTTCGCGCGTGGTGCGCACGTACAGCAGGTTCATCTTGCGGTCCAGGTAGGTGAACGAGCCCTGGGGCCATTCGATGAGCTGGGGGAACTGCTCGATGAGTGTCTCGACGTTGGAGGTCATGGGGGGCTCGATGGGCGGCGAGGCGGCGCCGGAGGCCTGGACGGCGGCGGACTCGGGGGCCACCGTGACGTCGATGAGGCCGTAGTGCAGGGGGATGACGAAGGTCTCGAGCCTGGGCTCGTCGGGGGTGGTGATGAGCACGCCGTCCTGGGTGGCGGCGAACATGAGGCCGTGGTTGCGCGCGATGTAGTCGAGGAGCTGGCGGAGGGGGTAGCTCGAGACGTGGACGGTGATGACCTTGTCGGCGACCACCTCGGGGTTGTAGATGATGTTGACGCCGGTCGAGCGGAAGAGCAGGTCGAGGAAGTAGTCGAGGTCGGCCTCGATCAGGTTCACGCTCACCCGCTGGTTGAGCTTCTCGTCGAGCTCGGCGCTGGCTACCTCGACGGTGGGCCGCTCGAGCACGATGGGTGGCCGGCGCACGGGGGTCGGGTCGTCGGGCGGGATGCTCTGCTTCTCGATCTCGGCGAAGCGGCGCTCCATCGTGAAGGTGTGCTCGAGGTCCATCTCCTCGTAGATGATCTCCTGCTGGCGGATGCGGGCCTGCTGGTAGAGGCGCTTGGCCATCGAGAAGCTGCGGTCCTCGGCCAGGATCTCCTTGGTGATGCGCTCGACCTCGCCGTAGCGCCGCTTGCGGTAGTGCTCCTCGGCCTCGAGGTAGCGCTGGTAGATCAGGGCGCCCTTGGCCTCCTCGCTCGTGACCGCGGTGCCGCCATCGGCGAGGCGGCGGGCGATGCTCTTGCGGAGCATGGCCGCCGTGTCCTTGGTGTGCTGGGAGTGGGGGCTGACGGCGGTGAGCGGGGCGAGGGTGTCGGCGGCCTGGCGCAGCACGGGGCGGGGGTCGTCGGCGAGCTTCGCGCTCTGGTAGAGGTCCCAGGCCTTGCTCAGCAGGCGCGAGCCCTCGGGGTCGGCGGGGATGCCGGCGGGCGGCCCGGCGGGGCGCGCCGCGGTCTCGACGTTCTCGCCGGGCCGCACGACCCGCGTGGCGCCGGGCTTGGGGGCCGCGGCGTCCTGCGCCGAGCGGACCACGGGGGCGCCGCCGCTCGGGCGCGGGGGCGGCGCGGGCGCTGGGGGGCGGACGACCGCGGTGGCGGCCTGGCCGATGATCCGGCGGCCGGGCGCGGGGGCGGTGGCGTCGAAGATGGAGAACATGCGGCGCTGGAGCTCGAGCTCGCCGGCGCACTCGGCGAGCCGCTGGCGGGCGCGCGCGTTGCTGGGGTCGCCGGCGAGCACGGTCTCGCAGGCCCTGGCGGCGGCGTCGTAGCGGCCCGCGGCGACGTGCTGGTCGGCCTCGTCCACCAGGCGTTGGGCCTGGGCCTTGCGCTCGCGGCGCTCGGCGTCCTCGAGCTGGGCGCGGATGTCGCGCAGGCGTGCGCCGACGCGGCGGTAGTTGGGCTGCTCGAGCGCGATCTGCGCGTAGAGCTTCTGCGCCTCGCGGTGCTTGCTCGCCTGGTGGAGCGCCTCGGCCTGGGCGTAGAGCCTGGCGAGTCGCGCGGCTTGCTGCTCGGGCGTCTCGGTGGGGGCCTTGGCCGCGGGCGGCTTGCCGGGCGGGGGCGTGGGTGGGGCCTTCTCGCCAGCGGCGAGGGGGGCGAGGCCCGTAGCGAGGACGAGCAGGGCGGCCAGGAGGCCTCTCGCGCTCATGCGCGTCGCTCCTTTCGGCGGGGACGGGGAGAGGTGTATATCAGTCCTTGTACCACAGCGGCGTGCCGGTGACGGCGTCGCCGCCGTGGGTCACGGAGATGACCTTGCTGCCGTCGAGCAGGTAGGGGCGCTTGACGTGGCAGTAGCAGCGCAGCACGGGCACGCGCGTGCCGAAGGCCCTGAGGCCGATGTCGGACCGGCCCTTGATCGTGCGTACCTTGATCTCGTACCACGAGACGAGCCCGTCGCCGTCGAGGTCGCACATGTGCACCACGTCGGAGCTGGTCCACGACACGCCCTTGAACTCGTTGTCGTCCGGGGCATAGGGGTTGCCGTAGTCGTAGAGCCAGTCGCACAGCTCGTAGGTGAACTCGTAGAGGTAGCTGCACGGCACGCGGTTGGCCTGCTCGAGGTTGGAGTCGCTGGCGCCCGCGGGCATGGGGCCCCCCGAGTGGAAGTCCACGTCGGCGCGCGGGTACTGCTCGATCTCGTCGGTGCCGCCGCTGTAGCACAGCAGGTCGGGCCGGCCGCCGTCCTCGCCCGAGCTCCCGTCGGTGGGGCACATGAGCACGCTGTCCTTGATCGCCTTGTCCATGGTGGCCCAGTCGTAGCTGGGGTCGGAGGGCCGGCGGTCGTTGCTGTCGCGGAGCGCGCCGCAGTAGCCGAGGTCGGCGAGCTGGGTGATCCACTGCGGCAGCCAGCGGGTCGCGCCGTGGTTGATCATGTAGAGCTCGCAGCCGTTGTAGATGTCCTTGATCTGCCCGATGCAGCGCTTCTGCCGCGCCTGCTCGCGCGCCAGGGCGACGGCAGGGAGCAGCATGCCGGCCAGAATGGAGATGATGGCGATGACCACCAGCAGCTCGATCAGCGTGAACGCGCGGCGTCGACGTGGGGCTCGGGTACTCATGCGCTCGACTCCTCTCTTCATGCGGTCGGGCCGACCGCGGCTCAGGGTTCCGCGCTCGCCTCGAGCGCGCGGACGGCCAGCGGCCTGGGCCAGTCGTTCCCGCTCGAGAGCTCGATGCATCGGCGGTAGAAGGGGCGCGCCTTGTCGGCGCGGCCGTTCAGCTCCTGCTCGATGGCGAGGAAGTAGGCAATGTCGTTGGCGAACTCGTCGTGGGCCGCGCGGATGTGCAGCCCTGGCCCCGCCTGGCCCAGCAGCCGCGCCGCGATGGCCAGCTTGTCGGCGTGGTCGGGCTCGTTGAAGTCCTCGAGCACCCGCCGCCACGCGGCCTGCGCGTCGGGCAGCCTGCCCGCCGCGCGGAAGGCGTCGCCCATCCACAGGTTCGCCCAGAGCACCTGGCTGAGCTGCCCGGGATAGTCGTGCTCGACGGCGCGGTAGGCCCCGACGGCCTCGGGCAGCCGGCCCTCGAGCCGCTGGATCTCCGCGATGCCGAGCTGCGCCCACGCCCCGGCTGTCTTGACCGTCGGGAAGTTCTGCTGGACCTTGCGGTACGCCGCGATCGCCTCGGCGAAGCGCCCGGCCGACGCGTAGATGTCGCCGATGTCCTTCTGCGCGAACGCGCTCCGCCCGAGCTGACGCAGGTACGTGCTGATCGCCACGCCCTTGCGCAGCACGGCGATGCTCGCCAGCGGCTCCTCCTCGCGGATGAGCCGTGCCCGGGCGTAGACCGATCCGCAGATCGTCCGCACCGTCGCGTCGTCGAGCCCGGCGAGGAACCGCACGATCGCCTGCGCCGCCGTCTCGGCGTCGCCGACGTTGAACGCCTCGTCGAGCTGCTTCTCCAGCACCTCGAGCTGGTGGGTCGGGAACCGCTTGACCTGGGCCGGGAACCGGCGCGCGGCCTCGAGCTCGACGTTGCTCGCCGCGTCGTCGTCGCCTATCTGGCGGCGGCACGCGGCCAGCCGCAGCAGCGCCTTCGCCGCCAGGGTGGGCCCCGCGCCCGCGGCGTCGGCCACCGCGCGGTACCGCGACGCCGCCGCCTCCAGGTCCTGGAGGCCGTTCTCGTGGTACCAGGCGTCCTGGTAGCGCAAGGCCAGACTCTGCCCCCCATCCGCGCGGACCACGGGCAACGCCGCACAGGCTACAGCCAACAGGATCAGACGAGGACAGGCCATGCAGCACCGCACTCCCTAGCGGATCTCCACAACCCAATCATACTACATCCCCGTCCACGGCATGTCAACGGGCTGTGAA
>CBFDBL010000163.1:0-10165 GCA_965603035.1 uncultured bacterium | reverse complement strand
CGGGCGCGCCGCCGCCCTGTCAGGACGCCTCGTCGCATGGGGCCTCCTCCCTGCGGGCCAGGCGCCCGGCCGCGCCGCGCTGCGCCAGCCGCTCGAGGCGCCGCAGCAGCACCCGCTCGGCCAGCAGGCCGGGCGCCGCGATGGCCAGCCCGTACTGCGTCGTGAGCAGCGCCTTGCGGATGCCCAGGCTCATCTCGGTGATGTAGCCGCCCCGCAGGATGCTCTCGAACGTCTCGATCATCCCCGTCACCGTGCCCAGCAGCCCGAGCAGCGGCGCGACGACGATGCACGCGCGGATCAGGCCCATCCGCCGCAGGCCCGCCAGACCGCCCGCCGCCGGCGCCTCGACGCCCGCCTCTCGCCCCGGCCCGCGGGGCGCGCGCAGCTCCGCCCCGATCGCCAGGTAGCGCTCGACCACGAGGAACCCGAGCACGAGCGCCACCGCACCCAGCGCCAGCATCGTCGGGCCACCCGTCGCGAACCAGGCCCACACGGCGTTCACTCCGCGCCCTCCTCGCGGTCGTGCTCGTGGATGCCGAAGGCCTGGACGGCGCAGTGCTCGAGCAGCGCCTCGCGGCGCTCGACCCAGCGGCGGAGCCACGCGTGTGCCAGCAGCAGCGGGATGGCGACCATGAGGCCGAGCTGGGTGGTGATGAGCGCCTCGGAGATCCCGCCCGAGAGCAGGCGGGGGTTGCCCGTGCCCGCCGCCGCGATGGTGTCGAACGTGGCGATCATCCCGGAGACCGTGCCGAGCAGGCCGAGCAGCGGCGCGACGCCGGCGAGCGCGGCGAGCAGCGACAGCGAGCGCTCGAGCCTGGGCGCCTCGGCCAGGAGCGCGGACTCCATGGCGGCCTCGCGCTGCGCCTCGGGCTTGCCCCACGCGTCGAGCCCGGCGAGCAGCACGCGGGCGCCCGGCGTCGCAGCCTTGCCGACCGCGTCGCGCGCGGCCACCAGGTCGCCGTCCCCCATGCACGCCAGCACCCGCCTCGGCAGGCCCACGGGGGTCTGGGTGAAGGCCAGGTAGACGAGCCGCTCGACGACGAGCATGAGCCCGAGCGCGCCGACGGCGACGATGGGGTAGATGAACAGGCCGCCGGCGCCGAGCCACGAGCGCAGCGTCTTCGTCTCGGCGGGCGCGCGGTCGCGCAGGGCGCCGTCCACGTCGAGCGGCAGGCGGGTCACCTGGCCGCGCGCCGCGGCGCGCAGCGCCTCGGCCTGCCGCTCGCCGAGGTAGGGCCCGACGACGCGCCGGCGGCCGTCGGGCAGGCTGGCCAGCAGGCCGCACGCGGCACGGCCGTCGCCGCACGCATAGGCCGCGTAGGCGCCGAGCCGCAACACGGCGACCTCGCGCTCGGCGCCGTCGCGTCCCACGATCGGCTGGGTCGCCGCCGCCACGGCCGTGGCGCTGCCGAGCGCGGCCAGCCGGCGCTCGAAGCCCTGCCAGGTGGTGCGCTCGAAGGACCCGATCGCGGCGTCGGGCTCCACGCTGGCGCCGGCCGCGTCGGCCGCCTGCTCGACCGCGTGGCGCGCGCGGTAGTCGGCGAGCGCCGCCTGGCGCTTGGCGTCGGCCGCCTCGGGCTCGAGCTCCCGCAGCGGGGCGGTGGCCGCTGCCGCCTGCTCGCGGGCGGCGGGGCGGGGCGTGGGGGGCTGGTGGAGGGCGGATGGTCTCGCGGGAGGCGCATTTGCGACTGGCGGCGAGGGCCTTGTAGGCATCGTTCAGGGCGGCGGCGAGGGCCTTGCGGTCGTCGAGGCGGCGCGTGCGCGCCTGCGCCAGGCCGCGCTCGGCCTGGGCGCGGGCCTCCTTGGCCCGGCGCAGCAGCTCGGCGCCCGACGGCGGCGCGGCGCCCGACACGCTGGCCAACAGGACGACGGCGCTGAGAAGCGCGCGACTCACCGTGACCGCCTCTCCTTCCCTCAGGGCTTCCCGACGTGGCCCGCGGGCAGCAGCACCCAGTCGGGCGCGGCGCGGCCCTCGACGATGGCGAAGGCCCTCTGGATCGCCTGGTCGTCCTGCGACGTGGGCGCTGGCCACAGGACGAGCCGGCCTGCACGCACCACCGCGGTGCCGACGCGCTGGCCATCGAGGGTCGTCCACCAGGCTGCGACGCCGCCGATCCGCAGGAGCTTGACCGTCACGTCCTGGCCGCCGAGCGCGCCCGCGACGATCTCGACGCTGGCCTTGCGGGCCTGCCGGCGGGCCTCGTCGAGCCGAGCCGCGGCAGCGGCCAGCCGCGCGCTCGGCTCCGTGATGCCCGCGGCGCGGTCGGCGGGCACGAGCCCGGGCAGCGACTGCCGGCGCCGTCCGTCCAGCGCCTTCTCGAGCCGCTCGGCCAGGGCATCGACGGTGGCCTCGACCTGCTCGAGGCGCTGGCGCTTCGCCTTCAGGTCGTCGAGCGGCTTGCGGAGCTCGGCGGCGTCGCGTGCGGCCTCGGCGGCCTCGGCCCTGAGGCGCTCGGCCTCGCGGCCGACGGTGTCGATGAGGAGCTGGAGCCGCTGCTTCTCGGCGGCCCAGGCCTGCTGCTCGCGGAGCAGCTCGGCGCGCGCGGCGTTGGCGGCGCGCAGCTCGGCCATCACCTGCTCGGCGACGGGCGCGCCGGCCCAGGCCGCGGCCAGCGACGCGGCGAGCGCGACCCCAGCACACAGGAGGCACTGCGGCAAGCGTGCGACGCTCATGGCGCGGCTCCGCCAGGCTTGTGGAACTCGACCCAGAGCCCGTAGTTGACGTCGCCGCCGCCTGGGGGCCCTGGCAGGTGGACGCGGACGTCGCGGACGCCGAGCCCGAGGAGCATCGTGCGGAGGGCCTCGCCCTCGGCCTTGCGGGTGTAGCTCCAGCGCCGGCGCTGCTCGCGGCGGATGTGCTGCGCGGTCGCGAGCGGGAGGGTGCGCGGGAAGCCGCGGCCGATGTAGGCGACCCCGCCAGGCTTGAGCACGCGGCAGACCTCGGCGAAGCCCTTCCGGCGATCGGGCCAGAAGTGGTAGGAGCCGCGGGAGACGACGACGTCGGCGTAGCCATCGCGGAACGGCAGGTCGGTCGCATCGGCGTAGACGGCGCTCACGCGGTGGCCGACGCCGCGTGCCTCGGCGAGCCGGTAGAAGTAGGGGAAGAACCAGGGGTTGATGTCGGCGTTGACCCAGTGGAGCCGCGTGCGGGCGCACAGCTCGACGATGAGGGAGCCTGGGCCGCTGCCGAGATCGATGCCGATGCCCTGCTTGTCGGCGAGGCCGAAGTCGGCGACGAGCTGCTCGGCGAGAGGTGCGTAGACGGGCGCGAGGGTGTTCTCGGCGGCGTGGATCATGCGCTCGGCCGAGTGCTTGAGCCTGGCGTCGGGGCCGGCCGGCGGCTTGGTCGCGGCGGGTCGGGCGGCGTGTGCCGCGGGGCGCGGGCCAGGTGAGGGCGCGCAGCCGGTCAGAACGAGAGCGACGAGGGCGAGCGGAAGGCTGCGCATGGCGCCTCTCCCCTACTCCTCGACGAGACGGCCGGCCTCGAGGCGGAATCGGCGGGTGCCGACGTCGAGCAGCGACGGGTTGTGTGTGACGAGGAGCACGGTGCGGCCGCGGCGTGCCTCCTCGCGGAAGCAGTCGGCCATGATCTCGACGTTGGCGACGTCGAGGTTGCCCGTGGGCTCGTCGGCGAGGATGAGCTTCTTGTCGCCGGCGAGGGCCCTGGCGACGGCGGCGCGCTGCTGCTCGCCGACGCTGAGCTCGGCGGGCTTGTGGCCCAGGCGGTCCTCGATGCGCAGCCTGCGCGCGAGGCCGCAGATCGTGGCCTCGACGCCGTCGCGCTGCCCGCCCAGGGCGAGGGGCACGCGGATGTTGTCGTAGACCGTGAGGTAGGGCATGAGGAAGAACCGCTGGAAGACGAAGCCGACCGTGCGCTTGCGGTAGGCGTTGCGCTGGGACGCGGACCACGCGTAGACGTCCTCGCCATTATACCGGATCGTGCCGCTATCGGGGGGCAGCATGCCGCCGATGAGCAGGAGGAGTGTGCTCTTGCCGCTGCCGCTGGGCCCGTGGATGACGAGGAGCTCGCCCTCGTCGGCCTGGCAGGTCGCGCCGCCGACGGCGGCGACGGACTGGTCGCCGCGGCGGTAGGTCTTCGTCACGTCGCACACCTCGACCACGGCGGCTATTCCTCGATCAGGATCGCGTTGGGGTCCATCCGCACCAGCTTGGCCATCGGCACGACCGCGGCCAGCGCCGCGACCAGGCACGTCAGGCCCGCCACCGAGGGGAGCTGGCGCCACAGGATCGCGACCTGCCGCGTCTGGGTGACCAGCATCGGCGTCATCAGCCACAGCGAGAGGTACGAGCCGATGAGGAAGCCCGCGACCGACGCCGCCACGGCAAGGGCCAGCAGCTTCACCACGTAGAGCCCGACCACGTAGGCGTAGCGGGCGCCCATGGCGACCAGGATGCCCACCTCGCGCCGACGCTCCGAGACCTCCTGAAGCCCCGTCGCCACGATCACCACGACCGTGATGCACAGCACCAGCACCAGCAGGTAGCGCAGGTAGCCGCTCGTCGTCTGCCGAGCCAGGGCGCGGCCGCGGGCGATGCTCATCCGCGTGATGACCTGGTAGGCGGGGAACTGCTCGCCCATGACCCTCTTCTGGTACGCCAGGGTCCTGGGCAATGGCCCGAGGTGCATGCACAGGAAGGCCATGATGGCGTTGATCTGCCCTGGCCGGCCGAGCAGTGCCTGGGCGTCGGCGAGCGGGATGTAGACGCGGTAGTCGTCGAGGGTGCCCTCGGGCGGTAGGGTCTCGTCGACCTGGAAGCCGCGGGCGGCGACCGCGACGGTCGTGCCGGCCACGGCGCCGAGCGCGCGGGCTGCGGCGCTGCCGAGGCGCGCGTGGCCGGGGGCGAGCGGGGCGATCAGGTTCTGCTTCTCGGCCGTCTCGTCGGCGCGGGCGACGGGCTCGATGCCCGTGAGCAGCAGTGCCTGGCCGCGCTCGTCGATGCGCGTCTGGAGCACCGAGACGTAGTAGCGCGACGGCATCTGCCGCTGCCTGGCCATCTGCCGCGTCACGTCGTCGGGGAAGGGGCGCTGGGCGTCGGTGCACAGGTGGGTATCGAGCGGGTCGCCGTCGCGCGGCAGGATGAGCAGGTTGTGGCCGAGCCGCTTCATGATGAGCTGCATCGAGCGGTTCGAGAAGCGGGCGCTGTTGCCGAGGTAGACGTAGAGCGACACGAGCGCGGTCATGGCGGCCCACAGGAGCAGCGTGATGGGCCACTTGTGCCTGGCCTGGTTGGCGACGATTCTCAGGAACATCGCTGGGTGCGGCCCCTCAGAAGCCCAGGCTGACGCCGGCCTTGACCCGGCGGCCCTCGTCGGGCCAGCCGGGCACGGTCGAGTAGTGCTTGTTGGTGAGGTTGTCCACGCCCACATAGGCGTAGTGCTGCCTGCGCTCGCCGAAGCGGTAGGTGACCTTCGCGTTCAGCTCCGTGAAGTCGCCGAGCGGCGCGGGGTCGCTGCCGCCGGGCAGGAAGCGCTCGTTCTCGTAGTCGCCGACGTGCTTGGTGAACAGCGCGAGCTCGAGGCTGCTGACGGGCATGTAGGAGACGCCGCCGCCGCAGATCACCTCGGGCACCTCGCGGTCGCGCTCCCAGTCGCCGGTGCGGTCGTCCCGGGTCTTCATCGCCACGGCGTTGAAGAAGAACTGGAGGCCGCAGGGGAAACGCCGGGTGCGGACGTCGAGCTCGATGCCGTAGCTGTGGCGGTCGGCGCTCTGGTAGAGGCCGACCCAGTCGCCATCGGCGGTCTCGGCGCCCCGGGCCAGCAGCGGCGTGTCCTCCTGGCGCACGCAGAAGGCCGTGAGGCCCACCTGGCCGAAGCCGTCCCAGGCGCGCTGGATGCCGAGGTCGAGCTTCGTGCGGGTCTCGGTGCCGGGTCGGTCGAGGGTCGTCTGGTCGAGCATGCCGGGCCGCGCGGAGATCTGGCCCCACGAGAGGTTGGAGTGGAGCGACAGGTCGTCGGTGAGCATGTACGAGCCGCCGACGGTGACGGTGTGGAGCGGGTCCTCCCACTCGTCCTCGATCTGGACGTTGGCCAGGCCGCCGCTGGCGCCGCCCTCGATGCCGAAGCCGCCGAACCTGGCGAAGTACTGGCGGGTGAGCCGGTAGCCGGCGTTGAGGTTGAGGCGGCCGAAGTCGTGCTCGTCCACGATGACGCCGGAGAAGGTGCGGATGTCGCCCTCGCGGCCCCAGTAGAAGCGCTTGCCCGTCGGCGAGACCCACTGGTGCGCCATGCCGCCGAAGCGCAGGGTGTTGGCCTCGCTGAGCCGCAGGGTCTGGATGACCTTGAGCCCGTACTCGTAGTCCTCCTCGAGCCGGTCGCGGTAGGCGCCGGCGCCGACGCGGTAGCCGTGGAAGCGGCGCTGTGCGAAGTTGGCGGTGAGCTCGGTCGCGGCGTTGTCGCTGGCCTGGTAGCGTGCCTTGCCGACGACCACGTAGGTGCGCATCGGGTCGTAGCTGTCCTTGCGGGTCTGGAGGTTCTTGCTGGCGGGCGGCTCGGCGAGCTGGAGCTCGCGGTCGCCGCAGATGGTGAAGGCGCTGAGGCTGAAGGTCCAGTCGGGCAGGCGGGTGTAGACGAGGCGTCCGTAGAGGCTGGAGATGTTCTCCTCGGCGTTCTCGTCGTATGGGCCGTCGGTGTGGCGATGGCCGATGCCGAGGGCGTAGGAGATGTCGTCGGCGAGCATGCCGCCGTGGCTGAGGTGGGTGCGCCACGTCTCGTCGCTGCCGTATTCGGCGTCGATGCGGGTCTCGGTCTCGGTGTAGGTGCGCGGCACGATGTTGACGACGCCGACCATGCCGCCGGGGCTGATCAGCAGCGAGCTCGCCGAGCGGAGCACCTCGATCCGCTCGATGTTCGCCGCGCTGAAGAAGTAGTTGGTCTCGAGGAACTCGCGGAACCACGCGCCCTCGATCGCCCAGTCGGGGTAGGGGTAGCGCTGGCCGCGGATCGAGAAGAACTCCTTGACCTTCCGGCCCCGACGCTCCGTCCAGCCGCCGGGCACGTACTTCAGCGCGTCCACCGCCGAGTAGGCCTCGAGCCACTCGATCTCCTGGCGGCCGATGATGCTCGTCGCCGTATCGAGGCCCGCCGACTCCGTGAGCGGCCGCTCGAAGACGTTGCGCGGCAGCGGCGCCGTGAACACCGAGCCCTCGCCCTGCTCGACCGGCGGCTTCTTCGCCTTGATGACGATCTCGGGGACGTCCTCCCCCTCCGTCGGCGGCGGCTTCGCCTCGCCGCCGAACGCCACCCCCGCGACCAGCACCACCACCACCGCGCCCAACAGGCCGCGTCCGCCCGTGCGGCTCCGCGCCATGGCCTCTCGCCTCCTGTCTCCGGGTTGCGCTCGCTCCGCTCGAGGGACCTGCACGCGGTCGCGACGGCGCGCACACCCCCCTCAGCTTTTCCATACGCCCGGGCCCCCGCATTCGGGACAGCGGCCGCCGTGAGAAAGGCCCGGCCGGCGCCAGGGCAGGCAGGGACGAAGATCCCACACTTGGCCAAGTGTGGGATCATGGTGCGTGGGCGCCGAGCGGTCAAGGGGCATCGTCCGGCGCTGCAAGTGTTTTATGGGAAGGTGGTTGTGGAGCAGGCACGACGCCGTCAGAAGCGGCGCGAGGCGTGGAGGGCAAGGGCTCGGACGACCCCGTCGCGGGTCTTGATGTAGCCGGTGTCGCCGACCCTGGCGAAGGCGTCGCAGGAGTGGACGCCTGGCAGCTCCCAGACGGGTCGGCCGGTGCGCGGCTCGAGGGCGACGAGGCGGCCGCTGCTGCTGGAGTCGACGACGTGGAGGAGCCCGTCGCCGTAGCTCAGGGGTCCGCAGCCCGCGGCGGGGCGGCTCCAGAGCTGCCGGCCGCTGTCGCGGTCGAGCGCGACGATCGGCCCGCCCCGCAGGCACACGATGCCGCCAGCCGCGAGCAGGCACCGCGGCGCCGGCACCCCGCGTCGCCAGACGGGCGAGCGCGTGGCGAGGTCGATGCAGAAGAGGTCGGCGCCCGAGCCGTGCCGCACGCGGGCGATGTAGGCACGCTCGCCGTCGAGCGCCAACTGGGGCCGACCGCGTCCGGCAGGCTGCTCGACCCGATGCTGCCACAGCGTGTGGCCGGCGCGGGCGGAGAGGCAGTGGAGCGTCTGCCCACTGACGACGTAAAGGGCCTCGCCGCGTGCCACGGCGGCCGAGAGGGAGCCGCTGGAGCCGAAGGGCTGCGCCCAGAGCGGCTCGCCGGTCGCCGCGGCGAGCACGTGCAGCGCGCCGCCCGCCGACCAGCAGACGCGGCCGCCGGCGATCGGCACGGGGCGGCTCGGCCCGCGGAGGCGATGGGCTGGCGGCTGCTCGTAGCGCCAGAGCGTCGAGCCGTCGGCCGCGTCGAGGGCCGCCAGGCTGACCATGCCGCCTCGGCCAGGGACGAGGCAGTAGACGCGCCGCGCGTCGGCGGCCAGGTAGCCGATGCTCTCACACCCCGACTCCCAGAGGCCCGCGCCCGTCGCCCCGTCCACCGCGACGATGCGGGGGCCGCGCGAGCCGCTGCGCACGAGGTAGAGCGTGCGGCCCGACACGACGACGCCGTCGGCCGATGACGCGGGGATCACCTGGGCGGAGGCGTAGCTCCAACGCTCCGATGCCTCGACCACCCGCGGCGACGCGCCGCTGCCCGCCTGCCGCGCCCGCCACACCACCAGCCCGAGCGCGACCACGCCCGCCACCGCAGCCGCGACCCGACGCGCGCGCCGCATCCGGGCCCGCCGACGCTCCGCCCGCAGGCTCGCACCCACCTGCGCCAGGAGCCTCGCCTCGAACCCAGCGCGCGGCGCTTCCCGCGGCACGCCGGCGCGCACGGCGTCCGTCAGCCGCCGGTACTCGCGCTCGGCCGCACGGCACTCGGCACAGGCTCGCAGGTGGGACTCGAGCCCTCGCCGCCGCGCCTCGGGCAAGGCCCCGAGCGCGAGCAGCTCGAGCTCGTCGCGGGCGTCGTCGCATCTCATGGGTCTGGCCGCTCCCGATCATTCCACCCACTAATACGCACGGGGGGCGGCGTCGGGGACACGCGGCCGGGCGGCCGCGTCGGCCGTGGCGGCGGGCTGGGGCGCGGGGCTGGCGGCGCGGGCGGCCTGGCGCTCGGCGTCGCGTGCGAGGTCGCGGAGTCGGCGCAGGGCGCGCTGCGCGCGCTTCTTGGCGGCCTCCTCCGAGACGCCGAGCGCGGCCGCCACGTCGCGGAAGGCCATGTCGTGGACGATGCGCAGGGTGAGCACGGCGCGGTCCGACGGGGGCAGGCGCTCGAGGAGCTCGAGCGGGTCGAGCCTCGCCGGCGGCCCGGCGAAGCGCTGGCGCAGGAGCTCGATGCCCGCCCGCTCGATGGCCCTGGCCTGGCGGGCCTGGCGGCGCAGCGCGTCGGTGCACACGTTGCGCAGAATGGTGTAGAACCAGGCGGAGAAGCGGCGGGACGGGTCGTAGCGCCCGCGGCGGCGCACGAGCCGCAGGAAGGTCTCCTGCACCGCGTCCTCCGCGAGCCCGCGCTCGGGCAGGAGCTGGCGCGCCGTCGCGAGCGCCGGGCGCAGGAACCGCGCGGCGAGCTGCTCGAAGGCACCCTCGTCCAGGCGCTCCTGGTAGCGCCGCATCAGGCTCTCGCTCGTCGGCTGCTGCTCGGCTGCCATGGCCGCCGCACTCCGTCGTCCGACCCTCGCATCGGTCAGCGCATTGTACCCGCCTGCGGCCCCGGGAGCAACCCGCGCGCCTGGGCGAGCGCGGCGCGGCCAGATCGCTCTCGTGGTTGTAGGCGGGGTGTCCTCATCCCGCGAGACGACATGTGGCGGGCCATGTCCGCGTTCCTCACGTCCCTGACCTTCCTGCGGCTCCAGGGCATGGGCGCGCGCGCACACGTCCGAGGCGGTCGTGACCCATTGCCTACTGGGCCGTCGCCTTCACGCGGTCCTGCTGCGACATGGCGGCCAGGCGCTCGACGTCGGCGACATCCAGGCCCAGGCCCTTGGCGACCTGCCGGCCGTAGTCGGGGTCGGCCTTGAAGAAGAGGGCCGTCTGGCGGAGCTGGATGCGCTTCTGGGCATTGCCCAGGTGCGCCACGATGTTCCCGACCAGGTGCTCGCGATCGGTGTCGGTCATGACCGTGCGGTAGAGCACGCCGGGTTGGACGAAGT
>CBFDBL010000162.1:0-10225 GCA_965603035.1 uncultured bacterium | reverse complement strand
AACTTGTTTGGGCGTGTCCTCCGGCGCGGGAGGCCAGTTACCTTCGCACGCCCAAACAAGTTTGAGCGTGGCACCCTCTGAGCGGATCACTGCTTGATGAACATCGACGAAGTGCTCGAACGGCTGGGGCGGCGCGGGGAGGGGCAGCAGACGATCTACCACGTCGAGGAGCTGCCCGAGCGGCCGGCACGGTACGCCGAGGCCGAGCTGAAGCCGGCCCTGGCCGCCGCGCTGCGCGAGCGCGGGATCGAGCGGCTCTATACCCACCAGGCCGAGGCGATCCGACACGTGCGCGACGGCAAGAACGTCGTGGTCGTGACCAGCACGGCGAGCGGCAAGACCCTGTGCTACTGGGTGCCCATCGTCGAGACGCTCATCGAGAACCCGCTCGCCACCGCCCTGGCCATCTACCCGACCAAGGCGCTCGCCCAGGACCAGTACCGCGGCTTGACCGCCCTCCAGGAGCAGGTCGCCGAGCTGACCTTCCTGTGCGGGACCTACGACGGCGATACGCCGCAGTACCACCGCCGCAAGCTCCGCAACCACGCCGCCGTGGTCCTGACCAACCCCGACATGCTGCACCAGGGCATCCTGCCCAACCACGCGCGCTGGGCGCGCTTCTTCCAGCATCTGAGGTTCGTCGTCATCGACGAGGTGCACGCCTACCGCGGCGTGTTCGGCTCGCACCTGGCGAACGTGGTGAAGCGGCTGCACCGCATCTGCCGGCACTTCGGCGCGCGCCCGCAGTTCATCTGCTCGTCGGCGACGATCGCGAACCCTCGGGAGCACGCCGAGCGGCTCACGAGCCTGCCGATGGAGATCGTGACCGACGACGGCTCGCCGCGCGGCGGGAAGAAGTTCGTGCTCTGGAATCCGCCTCTGCTGGCTCACGAGCAGCAGCGTGCGCAGCAGCACGGCTGGCTGACGGGCGGCGAGCGGCGCAGCGCGCTGTGGACGGCGGTCGAGATCCTGACGGCGCTCGTCAGGAACGAGGTCCAGACGATCGCCTTCGTGCAGACTCGCCTGATGGCCGAGCTTCTGGCGAGCTACGCCAAGCAGTACCTGGGCCCGGTCTCGAAGCAGCTCGCGGACCGGGTCGAGGCCTACCGCGGCGGCTACCTGCCCGAGGAGCGGCGTGAGCTCGAGCGGCGTCTCGCCACGGGCGACATCCTGGGTGTGGCGAGCACCAACGCGCTCGAGCTGGGGATCGACATCGGGAGCCTCGACGCCTGCATCCTCGTCGGCTACCCCGGCACGATCGCGAGCCTCTGGCAGCGCGCCGGCCGCGCAGGGCGAGGCACCGGCGACTCCGTGGTCTTCCTCGTCGCGCAGAACTCGCCGATCGACCAATACCTGATGTACCACTCGCGCTACCTGTTCGACCAGAACCCCGAGCGCGCCATCACCGACCCCGACAACCCCCACATCGCCGTCGGCCACATCAAGTGCGCCCTCCACGAGCTCCCGCTGCCCGACGACGAGGTCGAGACCTTCGGCGAGTTCGCCGGGGCCATCCTCGAGCTCCTCGAGGAGCAGCAGACCGTCAGCCACCTCGAGGGCAAGTGGTACTGGGCCAGCACCGACTACCCGGCCGCCGGCGTCAACCTCCGCAACCTCTGCGGCCCCGTCTACGCGATCCAGGACACCACCGAGGCCGAGCGCGTGATCGGCACCCTCGACGAGGTCAGCGCGCTCGGCCAGCTCCACGACCACGCCGTCTACATCCACAGCGGCGAGATCTACTTCGTGGACCGGCTGGACCTGGAGCGGAAGATCGCCTTCGTCACGCGCCGCGACCTCGACTACTTCACCCAGAGCGTCCAGTCGTCGCGCATCCGCATCGACGAGCGCGAGGACGAGTCGGCGTGGGGCGACGCCACCGTCGGCTTCGGCGACGTGACGGTGACGACCCACATCCCGATGTTCCGCAAGATGAAGTTCCACGCGCGCGACAGCCTCGGCTTCGAGAAGCTCGAGCTGCCGTCCCAGGAGCTCGAGACGGTCGCCCTGTGGCTCGTGCCGCCCGACCGCGTGCGCGAGCTGGTGCAGCAGCATCAGCGGGTGCTCGGCGAGGGCCTCACCGGGATCGCCAACGCGCTGGTCGAGGTCGCGCCGATGTTCGTCATGTGCGACGTGCAGGACATCGGCGTGGTGGTGGACTCGTCGAATCTGGGCAAGGACGCCATCTTCCTCTACGACCGCTACCCTGGGGGGATGGGCTACGCGGAGCGCTGCGCCGAGGTGATCGGCGACCTCGTGCGCTCGGTCCACACCGTCATCAGCCAGTGTGCGTGCCAGGTGGGGTGCCCGTCGTGCGTCGGCGCCGCCGTGCCGTCGTTCGCGCAGACGGATCTCGATTCCGCCGTCCGCGGCCGCATCCCCGACAAGGAGGCCGCCCTGCTCATCCTCCACGCCCTGCTCGGGCTCCAGCCCTACCGGCCCGCGCACCGCCACCCCGACTACCCCAGCTACCCCGCCGACTTCGCCCCCCCGCCGACCGGCCCCGCGCCGCCCTCGCCCTCATGACACGGGCGCCGGCACGCTCGCCCCCTGGCGGGGGAACCCCCGCCAGGGGGCGAGCGCCCCATCGGGCCGTCCAGCCATCGCAGCCGGGGGCCGCCTACTTGCCGCCTCCCTTGCTCACGACCACGCGGTTGCGCCCTGCGTCCTTCGCCTCGTAGAGGGCCTCGTCGGCCCGCTGGACCAGCGACGAGACGGTGTCGCCCTCGCGGTACTGCACGACGCCGATGCTGATGGTGGCGCCCAGGGTCTTGACGCCGCCGTCGCGGCTGTACTGCCATCGCGAAGCGGCGAGCCGGGAGCGGAGCTCCTCGGCGACGGTGGCGCCCAGGGCCATGTCGGCCCCAGGCAGGACGACGCCGAACTCGTCGCCGCCGTAGCGCGCGAGCGAGCCGCGGTGGTGGGCGCGCTCGAGCGCCTCCTGGAGCACGCTCGCCACCTTGATGAGGAACGCGTCGCCCACCAGGTGGCCGAAGGTGTCGTTCACCCGCTTGAAGAGGTCGATGTCGACGAGCAGGAAGCACCAGGGCCCCCGGCTGTTGCCGTGCTCGACGGCCCACTGGATGGTCTCGTCGAGTGTGGCCCGGCTGTAGACCCGCGTGAGCTGGTCGTAGAGCGCCTGCTCGCGTGCCTCGTCGAGCTCGGTCTCGAGGACGACGACGCGCGCGCGGCTGCGCTCGACCTCGACGGCGAGGGTGTCGAGGCGCGTCTCCATCTCGGCCGTGGCGTCGCGCACGGTCGTCATCACGCGGCCGAGCCGCTCGCTGAGCTCGGGGCCCGGCTCCATGTCGGCCAGCTCGTCGAGCTCCTGGACCTGGTCGCCCAGCTTCTCGGCGATGCGGTGGCTCGCCATCGCCAGCTCGCGGATGTGCTCGCTGACCGTGCTGACGATCTCCTTGAGCTCGCGCTCGCGCTCCGCCAGCGCGCCCGTGCGCTTGGAATCGGTGAGGATCGCCAGATGCCGCAGCTCGTCGCAGAGCCGCTCCAGCCCCTTGCAGCACGCCGTCAGCTCGTCGCGGGCCGCCGACGGCAGCTCGGCGGTCACGCTGCGCCCCAGCCGATCCACCAGCACCTCGAGTCGATCGGCTAGCGCCTGAGGCGCCAACTCCTCCGTGGGCTCCCGGCCCACTGGCCCTGTGGCCATGCGCGTCTCTCCCTCGTGCTCAGAGTCCCCTCTCCGAGAACTGGCTGCCCTGGGACCGCGACCGGGCCACCTCCCACACTGCGCCTTCGCCAGGCGACAGCGCACGCGGGCGGATCGACCCCGGCGCGCACGGCAACCACCGTCGCGGACACAACTGGCTAGTAGGTGAACTCTGTACTTCCCCGGGGACCTACCCGCCTATCGTCTCTACCCTATAGCACATCCCTGCGGCCCTGTCAAGACCCGCATGCCCAGCAGCACCGCCGCCAGCGCGTACATCCGCTCCCAGTCCCGGCCCCGCACCACCACGTCGAAGGCCCCCCGCAGCCGCCACGGCGGGTTCAGCCCGATCCCCAGCCCGCCCGTCTCCCGCGCCAGCGCCGCCACCGCCACGTCGTCCGCGCTGTGCCCCACCACCGTCGCCACCCCCGCACCCAGCGACGCCATCCGACGCTCCAGCGCCCGACGCTTGTCCGCCCCGTCCTCCAGCAACGCCCCCCGATCGTAGCCCGCGAACACCCGCTCGCCCACGCACCCGCCGAACGCCACGACGTTGGACTCCGAGAAGCTCAGCCCCGGCCCCCCGCCGCCCCCGAAGGCCTCCACGTAGGCACGCGCCACCACGTCGAGCCCCAGCGACACGATGCCCGTCGGCGCCTGCGCCGCCAGCAGGCCCACCGTCTCGGACGCGAAGGCGAAGGACCGCGCCGGGATCGCCCGCGCCGCCTCCACCAGGTACGCCTCGGGCACCCCAGCCATCACCCGCTCGTACCAGCGCATGAGACGCCGCATCGGCGTCTCGACGCCGAACAGCCGCTTCGCCTCCCGCACCCCGAACAGCACGCCGCCCCAGCCGAGCTGCGCCAGCAGCCGACGGTCGCGCCGGCGCCGCGGCGCCCACAGCAGACGACGCGCCACCCGCCGGCCCAGCGCCACCTGCGTGTAGCCGGGGTGGATGCACTGGTCGAGGTCGAGCGCGACGATCTCGGTCCGCGCGAACGCCGCGCGCAGCTCGGCCACCGGCCGCTGCGACTCGACCCCGAGCCCGATACGATGCCAGCTCACCGTCGCTCCCTCTTGCTGCGGGCCCCGTCGTGGCGGCAGGTGCGCCCTTCGGAAGTGTCAGGGGTCGAGTGTCAAGTGCTCCGAAGGCCGGGCCGGTCCCAGAACACGGGGCTGTCCGCTCGAACCTCGTCCCTCCCGCGCCCAGGCGGCGGCCTCGTGCGCTTGACCGCCTCCGGGCGGCGGCCTAGAATGCGATGGAGGAGCGTGCCATGTGCGGCCTGTTCCGCAGGGTGAAGCCCGAGGTCGAGGCCAGCAAGGCGCGCGAGGCGCTGGCCGCCGGCCGCGCCGACGAGGCCGCCGAGCGCTGTGAGGCCGCCCTCAAGGCCAACCCCGACCACGCCGAATGCCGCACCCTGCTCGCCAGGGCCTACGAGCGCCTCGACCGCGTCGGCGACGCCATCGAGGCCTACGAGGCCGCCTGCGCCGCCGCACCATCCTACCCCAACTTCCTCGCCGCCGCCACCCTGCACGCCAAGGCAGGGGAGCCCGACCGCGCCGAGGCCAAGTTCCAGGCCGCCGTCGAGACCTTCCCCACCTCGCTCCCCGCCTGGAAGGGGCTCGCCGACGCCCGACGCCGTCTCGGCAAGCTCGACCGGGTCGTCCAGTGCCTCGACATGCTCGCCAGCCTCCAGCCCGACGACCTCGCGGCCCAGCTCGACCTCGCCGACGCCTGCGCACAGGCCGGCGACGTCGCCAGGGCAGCCGACGTCTGCCAGGCCATCCTCGAGAGCCAGCCCGACCACCCCCGCGCGCTCCACTGCCTCGCCAACTGCCATGCCGCGCGCGAGCAGTGGGACGACGCCATCCGAGCCTACCGCAGGCTCCTCAAGCTCGCCATCGTGCTGCCCGACGCCACCCAGGCCGAGCGCGCGCGGCTCCACTACGACCTCGCCTGCGCGCTCCGCGAGGTCGGCAGCCACGACGAGGCGCTCACCCACCTCGCCGCGTGCCAGGAGCTCCAGCCCAGCCTGCTGCCCGCCTACCGCGACATGGTCGAGCTCCAGCGCGCCAGGGGCGACACCGACGCCGCCATCGCCACCGCCCGCCGCGCCCTCGACCTCGTGCCCGACGAGCCCGCCATCTGGCACGAGCTCGGCACCCTCCATCTCATCGCGGGCGACACCAGTGCCGCGCTCGAGGCCTTCGCCCGCGCCATCCGCCTGCGGCCAGGCTACACCGAGGCCATCTGCGGCAGCGCCGAGGCACTCAGCGCCGCGGGCCGACACAAGCGCGCCATCGCCATCTGCGAGAAGCTCGTCGTCAAGCGCGCCTTCCAGGCGCGCCCACACCTCACCTTCGCGCGAGTCCTCCACGCCTTCGGCGACCTGCCCGGCGCCCTGCGACACGCCGACACCGCGCTCGGCATCGCCCCCACCGACCCCGACGCCGCGAGGCTCCGCAAGGCACTGCTCGCCGACCCCCGCCAGCCCTGACCCGCGACCGGCGCACTCGACACTCGACACTCCGCCGCGCGGCTCACCGCCACGCGGCGCTCGTCCGCTTCGCGTGCTCCCGCTGCCAGTCGGCCTTGACCTCGGCGTCGGCGAGCGCGCGCCGGTAGAGCTTCAGCTCGTCGATGAGGCCGACGAACGGCTTGCGGGCCGACGGGATCATCAGGTCCTTCCCCTCGACGCTCAGGCTGCCGGTGAGCTTGCCCGGGATGCGGGCCGTGCCGTCGGGCGCCCCGTTGATGTAGCAGCGCACCTGGCCGCGCTCGCGATCGACGGCGAACGCGACGTGGGTCCACCGCTCCCGCGACAGCGGCGTCCGCGACGTGGGCCTGACCGACTTGCCGACCTCGCGGCCCGTGCCGAGCACCAGCTCGGCACGGCCGTCGTCCAGCACGTTGATCACCCACCAGCTCCGCGGGAAGTCCTCCTTCCCGAGCAGCCGACGCCCGTAGCCGTCCGCCTTCACCCAGCACGCCACGGTGAAGCTGCCTGTGCCGAAGCGCACGGCCGCGCCGTCCCACACGGTCACGGCGCCCGGCACGCCCTTCGTGAGCACGCAGGTCCCGAAGTCGCCCCGCACCCACTGCCCGTTCACCTCCGCGTCGTTCCCGAGCCCCGAGCTGTCGGCGGCGACGGCGCCGGCGCCGTCGTCGAGCGCCCAGTGGCCCGCGAGGCCCGGCTCCCTGGGCTTGCCGGCGGGCGCCTGGTCGGGCGCGGCCCACGCCGCGAGCGGCCGATGGCCCGGCCCCGCGCCCAGGCACCGCAGCGTGCCGTCCGCCATCGACACATACAGGCGTCCGCCCGCGGCGGCCATGCCGTCGTGCACGGGCAGCGCGTCGAGCCTGTAGACCGCGCGGCTCGACCCGTCCGCCGCCGACACCGCGCACAGCATCCCGCCCTGCCTGCCCTGGAAGATGGCCGGCGAGCGCAGCGCCCGCCGAGGCGGGCCCGCGAGGAACAGCGTGTCGCCCGCCAGCACCATGGCGCGCCCGAGCAGGGGCACCTCGGCCCGCCAGGTGAAAGGCACCTTGAACTTGCCGCCGCCGCTGTGCGGGTAGTCGCGGTGGGCCCGCGCGTAGTCCGGCGGCCCGGGGTCGGGCAGGGCCCGCGTGTCGGCGGCGAACAGGTGGTAGTCGCGCCCCGTCGAGCCCCGGTAGTAGGACGGCTTGTAGGCGAAGCCGTAGATCGCCCCGTCGCCGACCGACAGCAGCCGGCCCGCCGCGTTCTCGCGCCCCGCGAAGTACCAGCCGATGTAGCCGCTGTAGAAGTGGGTGCCGCAGATCCAGTACGTGCGGTGCCACCAGTCGCCGTTGAGGAACCCCGCGGGGCTGTAGAGGTGCCGACGCGGCTCCCGCGGCGCCAGGCTCGCCGCGTCCAGCGCCAGCCGCCGCATGTACACCCGGTCGCCGCCGCTCGACAGCACGTCGGGCAGAGCGCCCGTCATGTGGAACATCATCGGCTCGTCGGGCTGCTCGCCCGTCTCGGGGTCGCGGCTGTAAAGCCGCCGCTGGGCCAGCACCTTCCCCGTGCCCAGGTCGAGGCGGTAGACGTGGATGCCGCCGTCGAGGTACGACGTCCGCCCCGCCGCACAGTAGACCACGCCGTCCCGGATCAGCACGCTGCCGTGCACGGGCCACGCCGACTCGACCTGCCCGAACGCCACGATCCGCCGAGCCCGCGGGGCCGCACGGAACCGCCACGCCAGACGACCGTCCGACACCCGCACGCACCTGACCCACCCGTCGGCCGAGCCGAACACCGCCAGGCCCCGCGACACCGACGGCGGCGAGTCGACCCGACCGCCCGCCGCGACCCGCCACGCGGGCTTGCCCGTCGCCGCGTCGAGGGCGTGCACCGTGTGGCCGTCCACCTCGGCCACCAACGCCATCCCCTCCGCCACCACCGGGCTGCTCAGCCGTCCGCCCACCCGCGCCGTCCACTCCGTGCCCAGCCCGACCGGCACCGACGTCCCCGCGCACCCGCTCCGCGCCGCGTCGTGGCGGTAGGTCGGCCAATCGGAAGTGTCGAGTGTCGAGTGTCGAGTGTCAAGGGAAGAGGAGAAGGCGGGGCCGCGCTCCAGACGCGGGGTCTTCTGCTCGTCCCTCGTCCCTCGTCCCTCGTCCCTCTTCGGCGCCAGGGCGTAGAAGCCGGCGAGCTTGGCCTCGATGTAGCAGGCGCACGAGTGCGGCGGGCAATACAGCAGCCCGTTCGAGGGCAGGACGCCGAACTGGCAGGTGCCGCGCGTCCAGTGGTGGCGGTAGGCACGCCCCGTCGCGACGTCGATGAACTCGACGCCCGTCCTGCCGCCCACGATGTAGCGGCTGGTCGCGCGGTTCCGATGGCAGCGGTGGTGTGGCATGGTGGTCTGGTAGGCCTTGCCCGAGGCGATGCGCCGCACGACCTTGCCGGTGCGCAGGTCGCGGCCGAGGGTGAAGTCGGGACCCGTGCGCGCGCGGCTCTGGCCGGCCCAGACGAGCCCGTCGATGGCGAAGACGTCCACCGGGGCGTGGTAGCCCTCGGCGCAGCGGCAGGTCCAGAGCTTCTCGCCCGTCGCGGCCGCGTAGGCGACCAGGTCGCCCGGGTATCCGCCCTCGGCGAGCCAGGCCGCGATCTTCCTGCCCGTGCTCTCATCGAGGTTCGATGCAGGCGTCGCCTGTCGGTCGGCGCACAGCACCACGTCGCCGTGGACGACGAGCGTCGCGGAGGACCAGCCGGGGCGCTTGCGCGCGACGGCCCGCTCGGTCCGCCACAGCTCCCGGCCCGTCTTCGCGTCGAGCGCGACCACCGCCCCCTCGGCCAGGTAGGCCGCGCGCCCGCCGCCGACCGCCAGCGACGAGGGCTGCGGGCCGGCATCCCGCCGCTCCCACAGCACCCGGCCCTTCCCGGCATCGACCGCCACGATGCTCCGCTCGCGCGACCCCGCGGCGCCCGACGCGGCCAGGCGGCCCACCACGAGCCACAGAATGCCGCCCTCGTGCAGGATCTCCTCGGCGCCCTCGCTGCGCGGGCAGGTCGCGACGGTCCGGCCCGTCGCCGCGTCGAGCACGCTCACCGGCGCCCCGAGCCCGAGGGTCGCGTACACCCTGTCGCCGCTGGCGACCAGCCTGCGGGCCAGCTCCGGCGGCCCGGAGCGGAAGCCGCGCAGGTGCGGCTCCCAGGTCGGGATCGGCCGCTTCCACAGCACCACGCCGCTGAACCCGTCGCGCGCGATGAGCGACCACGCGGGCCGCAGCAGCACCGATGCCGCCGGCGCCTCGTCGGCCACGTAGAACAGCCGGCCCCCAGCCGACACGACGACCGTGATGCTCGCCAGACGCTCGTGGTGACGCGCGTTGCGAGGAGCCCCGACCCACTGGACGTGGTGCGGCGGGCCGACGACCCTGTCGCTGGCCACCGCGTTGTTCGTCGCGTCGTAGAGCGCGTGGGTCCAGTCGTCGATCCCCTGCGGCACGGGCTTCGTGGCCTTCGTCCAGCCTTGCAGGCCGGACGAGGCCGCAGTGTCAAGTGTCAAGTGTCGAGTGTCGAGGGAGCCCTCCTTCGCCAGCAGCACGCCTCGGGGCGCGAGCACGCGAGCGATTTCCTCACTGGGCACTGGACACTCGCCACTCGCCACTACCGCATTGACGAGGCTGTCGGCATAGGGGAGGAAGGGCGCCGTCCAGTGCTCGACGGCGACCTTGCCCTGGAGGCCGCGCGAGCGGATGTGGGCGCGGGCCTTCGCGACGTTCGCGGGGTCCGCGTCGAGCCCGTGCACGAGGTAGCTGTCGCTGGCGCGCAGAGCCGCCGTCAGCGCTCCGTCCCCGCAGCCGAGGTGGACGACCAGCCCGCCCCGCACCCCGGCCGCGTCGAGCATCTGCCTTGCCACCCCCTCGTGGGGGGCGTGAGCCCGGCCACGAGGGGCCGCCGCAGGGGCCTGCCCCGCTACGGACGCGGCTGGCCAGATGCCGGCGCCAACCGCCGTCAGCACCACGACGCTCGAGGTCGCTCGCCACATCAAGCCAGGCATGGGACTCCGTCTCCTGTCATCCTGGGCGGCCATCACTCG
>CBFDBL010000161.1:0-10240 GCA_965603035.1 uncultured bacterium | reverse complement strand
GAAACTCGCGGACGTGGACGATGTGGTCCCCGTGGTCCTCCCAGTAGGGCGGGGTCGGCTGGATCTTGGAGCCGGCGCTGCCGGGCTCCTGCTCGGGGTCAGGCACGCCGGGGTCGAGGCTCTCGAGGGCGTCGCCCTGGCCGGGCTTGTAGTCCAGGTACGAGGCCCTGGCGGTGCCGTAGCGCTGGCGGAAGTGCTTGATCCCTGTGAGCACGGGCAGGATCTTGGCGACGAACTTGCCCTGGGCCTGGTCCCAGATCCGGGCCTTCGCGTTCCACACGGGGGTGGTGCCGTTCTCGTCCTGGGCGTAGGCGAGGATCTCGTCGCCGATCTGGACGTATCCCGCCTCGGGGAAGCCGTCGCGGTCCTCGACGACGACGCCGTACTCGTACTCGGGCCGGGTGATGTCGAAGTCCACGTGGTCGTCGTCGAGGGTGAGGAGGAGGGCGTCGTCGTCGGGGTCGCGAGCGAGCTTGCCGGTCTCGAGGTCGCGGCGGAGCTTGACGACTGGCCTGGGTGTGAGGCTGGTGGGGATGTGCTCGAGGGGCATGACGATGGTGCCGATGCTGTGGCGGGTCTTCTGGTCGGCGTTGTCGGTGCCGAGGCAGGCTCGGCGGAGGACGAGCAGCTCGCAGGGGAACACGCGGCAGTTGGCGCCGCCCTCGCTGGTCATGCCGTCGAGGTACCAGCTCGGCGGGCTGTCGGGGTCCACGTACTTGGCCTCGGCGAGGCTGCTGTCGAGGATGGCGCGGTGGGCGATCTGGAGCTTCCAGGCGTCCTGGCCGTTGACGGTCGTGCGCTTCTTGCCCTCGTAGAACAGGCGCTCCTGGTGCGAGACGTGGCCGCTCGAGCCCATGCGGCCGCCGCCCTCGCTGAGGATGAAGTTGCCGCCCTGGAGCCACGTCCACAGGGCGTCGGTCCCCTGGCCGCTGTCGCCGGCGACCTGGGCGAAACGCTCCCAGTAGGTCTTCGACGGCCAGGAGCTCGAGAAGGTGATGTAGCCCTGCTCGGGGAAGTCCTCGCCCTCCTCGAAGGCGACGTAGAGGTCGTTGTCGCCCTTGCGCAGCGCGTAGGTCAGGCCGTCGGGGTCCTTCGGCTTGCCCGGCTGGAAGAGCATCTTGGCCGAGCGCCCGCCGCTGCGGTTGTAGTACATCGTGCGGTAGAACATGCACTCGTCGTCGATCTTGAGGTAGCCCTCCATGGGCCACGAGGCGTGGCCGTTGGAGATGAAGCGGAAGGGCTGGGCGAACTCCTGCCCCTCGGGCGGCTTGGGGCTGATGCGCTCGAGGTGGCCGATGCGGATGTAGAACGGCGGCTCGAGGCTGTTGCTGATGGGCGGGGCGTCGCTGTCGGATGAGAAGGTCTGCCAGCGGCCGCTCTTGGTCGTCTCGGGTTCGCCGTTGCTCGTCTTGTCGAAGTCGTAGAGGCCGGCGGTGGCGTAGCTGCCCGCCGGGTAGATCTTGATCTCGTCGAAGGTCGCATTGGCGGGCCGCTCGGGCTCGGCGGGGTCGCCGACGCGGCTGGTGTGGGTGCCGCCCTCGGTGAAGGGGTCGGCCGGATCGCCGTTGTGGACGGTCGCGTCGCTGCCGATGTAGAGGAGCTTGTCGGGCTGCATGGGCAGGCTGCCCGAGGGGAACTTGAGCACGCGGGGGCTGTCGGCGTAGAGGAACGACTTCTCGACGGGCTCGCGGAAGGCGAACATGTGGCCGTAGCCGTGGTTGACCTCGTGGGCCTCCTTGCGGTCGCCCTTGCGGTCGAGGAGGGTGACGTCGTCGCCCGGGCCCTTGATGATGGGCAGGTACTGGTTCATGACCCGGACCTGGTTGTGGGTGAAGAAGACGGGCAGGATCTTGTCCGCGCCGCCGGCGAGGAAGGCGCGGCCCTGGTGCTCGTTGCCGTCCGTGACGGTGTCGGCGCGGGCGCGGTAGATGCCGACGACGAACTTGTTGCCCAGCAGCGCCAGCTCGTCGGCCTCGGCCTTGTACTGGGGCCACGAGAACTCCGCCCACTCGTAGTAGGCCTCGCTGCGGTAGAGCTGGAAGATGCCGCGGCCGCTCAGGCGGCCCATGTCGTACTCGGTCTCGGCGCCGTTGATGTCGGTGTAGGTCCAGCTCACCTCCTCGCGATGGCCTCGCGGCAGGGTGAGGTTGTGGGTGAGCTTGATGCAGTCGAACCGCAGGGTGGCGCCCTCGACGATCTCGGCCTCCTCGGTCTCGAAGCAGGCCCGCCGCCCCGCCGTCGCTGCCGGCTCGCCTTCGGCGGCCGCGCCGCCGAAGCCCGCGAGGTAGCCGATGTACCACGCGGCCTTCTTCGTCTCGTCCACGTCCTCGGTCTCGGCATCGTCCTCGGCGATCAGCCGCCACACGAGCACCACCCCGGCCCGCGAGTACTTGATCACCTCGCCCTTCTCGTCGCCGTCGCCCCCGTCGTTCGCCTCGACCTTGAGGAAGCCGAGGCCGTTGTTCGCGTCCTCGATCTCGCGCTGGGTCGTGCTCAGGGTGCCGCCGGTGTCGTTGTAGAGCAGGAAGGCCTGGAGGGTCTCGTCCTCGGCGACGGCGGCAAACTGGTCGGCGTCGTCGGTGATGGCCGTGTCCTTGCCCTCGACGAGCCACATCTCGCTGAAGGCGATGGGCAGCCAGCCCTCGGTCGGGATGGCGTTGCCGTCGAGCGCGGCGGCCTCGTACTTCGACGCCGCGGGGCTCCAGTACTCCGTCGTCTCGTCGGCCGTGAGGTCGATGGCGATGGTGGGTGCGACGGGCGGGCTCTGCTCGTCGCCGTCGTTCACGGTGGCTGGGGCCATCTCGGCGGGCAGGTTCTTGGTGAGGAAGGGCTCGTCCCCGGCCTTGAGCAGATGGGGGATGGGGTACTGGCAGTCGTTGTAGTGCCAGGAGCCCTGGCGCAGGAGGTCGTCGTATCCGTAGATCTCGACGCGGGAGCCTGAGAAGTGCCTGCGGGCCTGTGTGCCGCGCGCGCCGCGGGTGCAGCCCGTGAAGTTCGAGGTGCCGGCGGCCTGGTGCTCGAAGAGCTCGCCGCCGAGGATCGCCGTGTCCTCGACGGGCCAGCGGTAGGGGCCGAAGAACTTGGCGTCGAGGTAGCGAGCCAGATCGTCGCAGGCGATCGAGCTCGACTCCTTCGCCACGTCGGAGGCGAGCGCCGCCGACGGCTCGTAGCGGCCCACCGCCTGCCCGTTGATCAGCAGGGCCATCTGGTTGTAGCCGATGCCCTTGACCACCGCGGCCAGGTGGTACCAGCGTTGCGGCTCGAACGTGTCGGACTGCACCGGCACGCGAATCTGTGCCGGGAGCTCCTGGAGCGTGGCGTCGCACACGCTCAGCACCAGGTCGCCCTCGTCGCTGCCCGTGCTGTCGTAATACAGGCAGATGCGGTTGACGAACGTCGTCTCGGCGAGATCGAGGAGGAAGTGGTCCCGGCTGTAGTCAAACTTGTCTTTCGGGTCGAACTTCACCCACATCTCGACGATGAAGGGCCGGACGAACTCGCCGCCGTGCGGGATGTTGCTGTTGCCGATCTCCTCGTCGTTGCGGGCCTGGTAGACCAGGATCCGCTTGTCGGCGTCCTCGCCCTCGATCTCGCGGACGCCGACGTGGATGCCCTCGGGCTCGATGTCGCCCTGCTCGCCGGGCTCGACCTTCACGGTGGTGAGGTCGTCGGGCTCGGGCATGCGGGAGAGGTCGGGCTCGGCCCACAGGGTGTTGTCGCGCATCTCGCCGTCGTAGCGCGCGACGAAGGTGGTGGATGCGACGGGGGTGACCTCGGCGGCCTCGAGGCCCAGGCGGCCTCGGCGCATCATGATGGCCGGGGTCGGGCTCTCGGCGGGCGGCTCGAGGTTCTGGGCGGGGATGTCGCTGACCTGGGTGGCGTTGGGGAAGCTGGCGACGAGGTGGCTCTGGTCGCTGACGATCGAGCGCTCGAAGTCGGCCTGGGTCTCGATGCGGATCTCGAGGTCGCCGACAGGCGCGACCTGTGCGACCTCGCGGACCGTGTAGCGGGCCAGCTCGCGGCCGTCCTGGGCGTTCACCACCCCGGTGGCCTCGATGGTGTAGATGTTGAACGAGCGGAAGCACAGCGGCGCGGTCGTCGTGGCGACCTCGAGCGCGTCGTCGTTGCGCGGGTTGATGGCGTTGGCCAGGATCGCCGAGCGGCTGCCCTCGCTGAGCTCGCCGTTGGCGGCCATCGCCTCCAGGATGCTGGCGAAGTCGTTCTCGATGTCGGTGAACAGCAGGCGGACCTCGACGTCGGCGGTGCTCACGTCGGCCAGGCGCGGGTGGTCCTCGTCCACGCGGGCCGCGAGCGGGATGGTGTTGTCGGCGACGGGGTCGGCGACGGTCAGGCGGTTGCCGGTCCGGGCGGTGTAGTGGACGGCGTCGCCCTCGATGGCGACCCAGCCGTACTCGGGCAGGCCGACCGCGTTGTCGAGCAGCACGCTGGTGGCGCCCTCGCTCACGCTGGCGCCGAGGGTGCGGAACACGCGGAGGCCCAGGACCAGGTTGTTGACCTCCTCGGCGGTCACCCCGTCGTGGTCGGGCAGGCCGTCCTGGGGCGTGAGCTTGAGTCCGAGCAGCCAGGCGCGCAGCACCTCCTCGGTGCACGTGTTGATGTTGACCGGGTGGAGCGCCGGCTTGCCCGAGGGCACGTCGCCGACGAGCGCGGCCGAGTGGACGGTGAGGAAGCCGGCCATCCTGTCGTACTCGGCGGCGGTGAGAGTGGCGGCGATCTCGCGGAGCTGGGTCAGGCTGGTGAACTGGCGGCGGTCCACGTCGCGGTACTGGACGATCGCATCGGCGACGGCGTGCCCCCGCGCGGTGCCGAAGAGCAGCTCGAGCAGGTTGCGCAGGAAGGCCCTGCTGGCGCTCTTGACGTTCACCTTCCCCTGCTCGTCGGTCGCCGCGACGCCCCACATCACGCCCTGGTGCTCGTCGATGTCGAGGCCGATCTCGCCCTCGGTCAGCAGCGGGCTCGTGAGGTCCACGCGGAACTCGCCGCCGGCGTCCACCTGCGGGGAGTTGAAGACGGTGGGCGGGCTGCCCTGTCGGGACTCGAGGTCCTCGAAGTACTCGTGGGAGCGCTCGAGCTGTGCCATCGCCCAGTTGCGCGCGCCCTGGGCCGCGAGCTTCGCGCGGGAGCGCGCCGCGAAGTTCAGGCTCGCGTGCTCCTCCTGGCGCATCGAGATGGCGAAGGGCGCCGCGATGATCGCCAGCGCCACGAGCACCAGCACCACCATCAGGATCGCGAACCCGCGCCGGCGGGCCCGCCCGTTGCCGAGTGCCGATTGCCGAGTAGTCATCCTTCGGTCGCCTTGTGCCGTTGGGAGGCCCGCCATCGGGCGGTTTCCCCTCTTCGCGAGCGGGCTATCGCCTGAAGACGATACCCCAAACAGGTCTCCCCGCCTTTGTCGGCCCTGCTCTCTCCCCGAACACCGCGACGCCGCGCGCGCGAGGCGTCAGTGGATCTCCCGCGCGCGCTCCATGACCGCGACGCCGCCGAGCCAGTTGACCTGGATGATGCGGTTCAGCCGGTCCTTGGGCGCGCGGACGCGGAAGGTGATGATGCGCCCGTGGTAGCGGGTGTCGAGCTTGCCCTCGTCGTCGAAGTGCAGGTGGCCGTCGCTGCTGCCGGGGTCCACGCGGACCTCGGTGTTGTTCGGCAGGCGGAAGGGCTCGCCGGCGACGAGCGAGCCGATCTTGAGCTCGTCGAGCCGGCCCTTGAAGTGCGCGCCGCCGTCCTTGCCGATGAGCAGCGGCGAGGTGTTGCGCTGGAGCTTGCCCGTGCCCGCCGTCGCGCCGAAGAGCTCGACCTCCTGGCCGTTGATGCGGAGCACGACGCCGAGGGGGTCGCCGTCCTCGTCGCGGGCGTCGTGGATGTAGGCCAGGCCGACGTGGCTCCACTCGCCGGCGCGGATCAGCGTGTCGGTGCGGGCGCTGAAGGTGGACGACTCGGTGCGGACGCTGCCCTGGAGGCGGAAGAGGTCCTGGCTGGCGGTCGGCTGGTAGGCCAGTGCGAGCGAGACGGTGCTGTGGCTGCCGTCGCTCTTGCTGACGATGGGCAGCACGGCGCCGGCCGACAGGCCGGTCGGGTCGGGCCGCACGTAGGCCTCGACGAACACGCCGTCGCGGATCTCGTGGAGGTACGGGCTGTCGACGGAGACGGCGGTGGCCGTGCCGTCGAAGGTGAGCGCGCGGCCGATCTTGCCAGGCACGCTGGAGGCGACGCCGCTGATGTCGCCTTCCTGGCCCAGCGCGCCCTTGAGCTTCGTGCCCGCGATCTGCGCCTGCTCGAAGTGCCAGCAGCCCACGGTGCGCTTGCCGATCGCCTGGAGCCGCTCGATCAGGTCGTAGGGCTCCTGCGGCACGGGCTCGAGCACGATGACGACGGGGCTGCGCTCGTGCACCGCGAAGGCCCGCGCGCCCCGCACCGCCGACTCGACGCTCGACACCCCGGCACGCAGCGCGAACCCCCGGCTCATCCGCCAGTACGTGCCCACACCCACCAGGAGCAGCGTCGCCATGATCGACAGGCTCACCAGCAGCTCGGTCAGCGTGAAGCCGCGCGGGCATTGCCGATTGCCGATTGCCGATTGCCGATTGCCCATGGCTGGCATGTCTTCTTTCGCGCCCTTTCGCGTGTTTCGCGGGCGTCTATTCCTGCGCTCTTCGCACGTCGAAGTCGGCCAGGTCGTCGGCTTCCTTCGTGTGCAGGTCGAGGCCTCCGTCGTTGCGGCCGTTGGGCCCGACCGACCAGATCTGGCAGCGGCCGAAGTTGAGGTAGCCGTCGTCACCCTGGATGGGGCTCACCGCCGTGTTCCCCTCGATGGCGTAGGTGTGGCTCGTGGCCTCCTTCATCGCCGAGGAGTCGAAGTAGATGAAGGGCCGGTCCCACTCGTCGAGGAGCAGCGGGCCGTCGATCTCCTGGCGCTCGTTGTAGAAGGCCGAGGGCAGGTAGGGCCAGCTCCTGCCGCCGCGCGCGTTGAGCAGCACCACGAGCGAGCGGTTGCCCCAGTTGGTGGTCTCGGGCACGTACTCGGCGGGCGGGAACATGCCGTAGTCGTTGGCGTAGCTGGCCGCGGCGGTCGCGAGGGTCTCGACGACCTGGCGCGTGCGCTTGATCTTCTGGCTCCGGCGGATGGCCGAGAAGGCGGGGAAGGCGATGGCGAGGAGCAGCGCGATGACGCCAATCACCACGAGCAGCTCGATGATGGAGAAGCCCGACCGGCGGACCATACCGGGAGCCTTCTACATGCAGGCGGGGCAAGGGGATGGCGCTCACACACATGATACCCGCAAGTCCCACCGCCCATTGTCACGGCTTGTAATCCAAATGTAAACAATTGTAATCGCCGCGGGCCGGCGACGGGCGGGCACCGCAACCAACTGGCGCCGGAGAGGTTTGACTTCCGCCGCCGGCGGGCTAGAATCGGCGCCCGCGGACGCGCGCCTCTATCCCTCTCGGCAGGAGAGCATGCACAATGGCCACGTTGAAGGTCGGGTTCATCGGCACCGGCAGGGTGCCCGAGCGGCGCGGGCCGATGGGCTATGCGATGGCCTATCAGCACGCCGATGCCTATGCGAAGCTCGACACCGTCGAGATGGTGGCCGCCGCCGACATCGTCGAGGAGCACGCGCGGGCCTTCGCCGACCGCTACGGCTTCGAGCGCGTCTACACCGACTACCACGAGATGCTCGCCGCCGAGGAGCTCGAGCTCGTGAGCATCTGCACCTGGCCGAAGCTCCACGCCGAGATGTCCATCGCCTGCTGCCAGGCCGGCGTGCGGGCCGTGCACTGCGAGAAGCCGATGGACCTGACCTACGGCGGCTCGCGGAGGATGCTCCAGGTCGCCGACCAGTTCGGCGTCGCGCTCACGTTCAACCACCAGCGCCGGTATGGGAAGCCTTTCCGCAAGGCCAAGGAGCTGCTCGACGCGGGCACCATCGGCGCCCTGCTGCGGATGGAGGCCTGCATCGGCGACCTCTACGACGGCGGTACCCACTGGGTGGACATGCTCAACTACTTCAACGGCGAGGCCCCCGCCGCGTGGGTCCTCGGCCAGATCGACGCGCGGCGCGAGCGCAGGGTCTTCGGCGCCCCGGTCGAGACCCAGGGCATCTGCCACGTGAAGTATGCCAACGGCGTCTACGGCCTGTTCGCCACGGGCGACGTCCAGGCGAGTCTCGTCGTGCCCTTCCGCCTGATCGGCACCGAGGGCATCCTCGAGATCGGCTGGGGGCCGAAACCCGGGCCGATGCTCCGCTACTGGAAGCTCGGCGAGACGGACTGGATCGCCGTCGATTGCGAGGGCGAGACGCTCCACGGCCCGGGCTACATCGAGCGCGCCGTCGCCGACGTCGTGGACTGCGCGCTCACCGGCCGCGAGTGCGAGCTGTGCGCACGCCACGCCATGAACGCCACCGAGATCATCTTCGGATGCTACGAGTCCAGCCGCCGCCGCGCCCGCATCGACTGCCCGCTCGACGTCGACGACAACCCGCTCCAGTCCATGATCGAGTACGGCGACGTGCCGTTCGCTCCCGAGGGGTAGTCTGCCCAGGATGCGGGAGTGGTTCCGGGTTCCTGGTTCCTGGTTCCGGGTTTCAGGGGCAAGAGAAAGAGCCCCGCATCCGAGCCTCCGGCACCCGGAACCCGGAACCTGAAACCTGAAACCGTCCCCCTGCCCGCAGGGCTTCGCCATGCGCATCCCCATGATCGCCCGCTTCTCGGCCTACGGCTTCCTCAAGAACCAGCAGTACTACGACCCCTTCCTCATGCTCGTCTTCCTCGAGAAGGGCCTGTCGTTCACCGTCATCGGGCTGCTCTACGGGTTCCGCGAGCTGGCGGTGAACGTGATGGAGGTGCCGAGCGGCGTGGTGGCCGACCTGTGCGGTCGGCGCGGGTCGATGGTGCTGTCGCTGTCGTCCTACATCGGGGCGTTCCTGATCTTCGGGCTCAGCGGGACGACGTGGCCCCTGTTCGCGGCCATGTTCCTGTTCGCGGTCGGCGAGGCGTTCAGGACGGGCACGCACAAGTCGATGATCCTCGAGTGGCTGCGGCTCCAGGGCCGCGAGGGCGAGAAGACCAGGACCTACGGCTACACGCGGTCGTGGTCGAAGCTGGGCTCGGCGCTGGCCGTGCTGATCGGCCCGGCCATCGTCCTGGCGACGGGCCGCTTCTCCTACACCTTCCTGTTCGCCACCGTGCCCTACGTGGTGGGGATCGTGAACCTCCTGGGCTACCCGCGCGAGCTGGAGGGCGAGCCCAAGCCGGCGCCGTCGGTCTGGGACATCGCGGTGCACCTGTTCCGGGCCTTCGCGCGGGCCTTCACCCACCTGCGGCTGCTGCGGGTGCTGGTCGAGTCGATGGCCTACGAGGGCTCGTACAAGGTGCTGAAGGACTACGTGCAGCCGATCCTCAAGCAGTTGGCGGTCGCGCTGCCGCTGCTGACGGCGATGTCGTTGAACCGGCGGACGGCGCTGCTGGTGCCCGTGGTCTACTTCCCGCTGCACCTGCTCTCGAGCGTGGCGTCGCGCCGGTCGGCGTGGCTTGCGGGTCGGTTTGGCGGCGAGAGTCGTGGGGCGCGGTGGCTGTGGATCCTCACGCTCGTCGCGTTCGTGCCCATCGCGCTCGCCCTGTGGCTGCGGGTGATGTGGCTGGCGGCCGCGGGGTTCATCGCGCTCGCCGTGCTCCAGAACTTCTGGCGGCCCATCACCATCACGCGGGTGGACAACGAGACGGACGCGACCATGGGCGCGACCATGCTCTCGATCGAGTCGCAGGCCAAGTCGCTCGGCGCCATGGTGCTGGCGCCGCTGCTCGGCTACCTGGTGGACACGCTGACCCGCCGCCCCGGCGAGCCCGCGCTCTGGGTCGTCGGCGTCGTCGGCGTCGCCATCACGCTCGTCTTCGCCCTCGTCCCCACCATGCGCCCCGCGCGCGCCGAGCGCGCCGAGGCCTGAGCGGCACGCCCCCCAGTCACTGACGTGTGGCGAGACCGACCCGTTCGCGGCGGCTGCGAGCGGCGCATGGGCGGAGTAGAGCGACAGTAAAGAAAAAGTAGAGCGACTCCCGAAAAAAACTTATGGCGTTGGTCGGTGACGCAACCACCTCTCACTCGGACACATGTGTTGTGCGCTATCGCCATAGTCCGGAAAACTCCGGGAGGTTTCCCGATGACTATGACCTATAGGGGTGGAGAGGAAGGGTCTCCTGCCGGCCTTGGGGAACCCCGCTT
>CBFDBL010000160.1:0-10287 GCA_965603035.1 uncultured bacterium | reverse complement strand
GCCGCACGCCGGGATCGTGCTCAGCCAGCAGTCGGGGCGCAGGCGCGCGAACTTCGTGGCCGTCCCGCGCTCCCTGTCCCACAGCGTGACGGCCCCCGCGCGGAACACCAGCATCCTGTCGGTCGCGGCGTAGGTGCCGCACCCGCCGCCGGGCATGGCCGGCGCGAGATGGCTCCCCGTCGCCAGGTCGAAGACGCGGGGACGCACGAACACCTTGCCGCCGACCAGGGCCGGCCGCGACATGTGCGCCCCGTGGTCGCCCTTCGGCCACTTGAACCGTGTCCGCCACAGCGCCTTGCCGTCCGTCGCGTCGAACGCGCATACCTCGTAGGTCTCCGACCCCGACGCCACGAGCACAAGCTTCCCGTCGCTCGCCGCCAGGTAGAGCACGGTCAGCGCATCCACCACGTCCACGTACCGCTCCCACACCTGCTCCCCCGTCCTCGCGTCCAGCGCGGTCAGGAACTGCGACTGCCACAGCTCGTGCATCGCCACCCGCCGCTGGTCCGACGCCTTGACCTCGGGGTTCCGGCACTCGACGGCGTAGACGCGGCCGTCGGCGATGGTGATCGTCGAGTTCACGGCGACGCCCTCGGCCCGCGCCCACAGGCGCTTGCCGGTCGCGGCGTCGAGGGCGAAGAGGCCGTCGCTGCACACCTTCGGCGCCACCTTGTGGTCGTACCAGCCGCCGCCGCCCCAGAAGTCCGTGTACGCCGTTCCCTGCTTGACCGCGCTCCCGACGATCCGCGTGCCGTCCCACAGCGACGCCACCGCCGACGCCCCTCGGCCAGGTCTTCGACAGGCGGCCCGTCGCGGCGTCGAGGCGGTAGAGCTTGTCGCGGACCGCGGCGTAGACGTGTTGGGTGTCGGCGCACCAGTTGCTGCAATCGCGGGGGACGTTGAACCTCCGGAAGCCGGGCATCTCGCGCGACCAGAGGATCGTGCCGTTGTAGGCGTTGAGCGCCGCGATGCGCTCGAGGCCCTGGAGGAACAGCCTGCCCTCGACGGCCAGCGGCGAGGGCTTGCGCCCGTTGCGATCGGCCTGGAACCGCGGGCCGGGGCGGCCGAGCCACTGCACCGCCAGGTCGTCGGCGCGCGTCGCGCCGCCGAGCGCCTCGCCGCCGTAGGCCGAGTTGTCGGCGCGGCCGTACACGTGGGTCCACGCGCCGCTCCCCGGCGGCGGCTTCCGCGCGAACGTGCCGACGACCCGCCGTCCGTCGAGCACGCAGCCCGTGCCGCCGGGCCGCAGGATCCGCTCCGCCTCCTGCATGCCTGCCTTGCCCCAGAGGACGACAACGTCGGCGAAGGAGTCGGGGAAGGGCAGGGCGTCGAGGGAGGCGGCCCGGTAGGCCGAGCCTCTTTCGGCGCCCAGCCACTGCCGCACCTTGGCCAGCTTCCCCTCATTGGAGTCCACGGCAATGACCCGCAGGAGGGAGTCGTGCACGAGGTTCTGCACGACGTCGAGCCGGTCGCATCCAAGGACGACGGCGATTCCTCGGCGGATGGGCGTGTGGGGCAGGACGTGGCTCCGCGGCGGCCACTCCTTCGCGCCGGCCGGCGGCAGGCCGGGCGGTCTCAGCGCGGGGGGGACGCTGTAGTTGAAGAACGTGTCGAGCTCGAACCAGCGGGTGCGCCGCAACACGCCGTTCACCTCGGCGGCCACGCGGTAGGCGTAGCGCTGGTTCCTGCGCAGCCGGTCGAGCCTGGCGGTGTGCTCGATGCCGAACGGCGGGGCGAGCACGTGCCGGATGGCACCATCGGATCGGAACTCGAGGTAGCTCGACGCAGGCGGCTCGGTGCGCCATCGGACGATGGCGGCGCGCGGGTCCACGAACTCGACGATCGGGCCGACGGCCAGCCGCAGCGGGCCGACGAAGCGGGAGCGGCCGGCCCGGTAGCGCGCGGCGACCTCGCCATCGCTCAAGGCGCGCTTGTAGATGCAGACCTCGTGCAGCGCTCCCGTCATGCGGTAGTGCTCGTTGTTGTCGTGGTAGGCGCCCATCTCGTACCACGTCTTGGGCGGGTAGAGGATATCGCCGCTCTGGTCGGCCGCGGCGTTCGCGAGCTTGCCGTTGACGTAGAGCCGCTTCGTCTTCCCCTCGTAGGTGCCGACCACGTGATGCCAGTCGCCCGGCCGGAACGGCGTCTTCGCATCCAGGTAGCCGAGGTTGTTGGCGCCGCCGGTGGCGGCGAGGGCGAAGGTGAAGCGGTCGTGGCGGTAGCCGAGCAGCCATCCGCGCTCGTAGGCCCCGTTGTCCTGGATCGCCCCGACGATGCCGCCCCACTCGAGCGGCTTGTCCACCCGCACCCAGGCCTCGGCCGTCATCTCGCGGGTCGGGAGGGGCGCCCGCTTGTGATCGGCCGCGACGAGCACGCTGTCGCTCTTGCCGTTGAGCTTGAGCGCCTCGGCCCGGCCGACGCGCTCGACCGTCGGCTTGCCGAGCACGGCGGCGTCGTGCTTGCCCGCCAGGGCCTTGGCCTTGCCCTTGGCGATCTGCGAGCGGTGGAACACCCAGCGCCCGAGCAGCGCCGCGTCGTCGATGGGCTCGATGGCGGCGAGCGCCTCGGCCGGGGGCGCCGGCCTGGGCTCGGTGGGCAGCCGCGGCTCCCCCTGGCCGGTGGGGCGGAAGCAGTGGATCGCGCCCTCGTCGGTGCTGACGTAGAGGGAGCCGCGCGCGACGGCGAGGCCGTGGGCCCGCCCGCGGACTGCGTGGGTCCAGAGCCGCTTGCCGTCGGCGGCCGCGAAGGCGGCGACCCGGCCGTCGCCGCCGGCGAAGAGCACGTCGCCCGCCAGGACCAACTCGTGCGGGCACTGGCTGGCCACGCGCCACCGCGCGCGGCCCGTCGAGCGATCCAGAGCCAGCAGGTGGCGATCCGTGAGCAGATAGGCCGTCCTGCCAGCCACGACCACCGCGTTGCCCCCAGGGTAGTTGGCCACCTGGGCCCGGCTCCCCGCGTGGCTCGCCGTGATCCACCCCCCCTTGTTCCCAGGGCCGTGGAGCACCTGCTGGTCCGCCGTGAGCACGACCATGCACCCGCCACCGCCCTTGAACCCGCCCAGCGGCTTCCCGCTCGCGCGGTCGAACACCAGCGGCGAGACACGCCCTTGCGGAACGATGAGGGACGAGCCCGATGCGAGCAGCGCGCCCTCGAGGGTCAGACCGTCCAGCTTCGCCACGTAGCGGCCCGCGCCCGACGGCTTGCCCGTCGCGGCATCGACCGCGCACAGGTAGCTCGGCTGCCACGGCAGCAGCGACGCACCGAACCACGCCGTCCCCCCGTCCACCACCACCCCCGTCCGCACCGGCCACCGCGAGATCAGCCGGCCGTTGCACAGCACCCGCCGCGTCCCCCGCGCCGGGCTGTAGCTCCACAACCGGCCCCCGTCGTCGGCACGAATGCAGTACGCCGCGCCGTCGTCGGAGCCGAAGTAGAGCCGGCCGTCCGCGACGGTCGGCGCGATGCGGATCGGGCCGTCGGCGTGAGCCACCCAGCGCCCGCGGCCCGTCGCCGCATCCAGGCAGCGCACGGCGTCATCGACCGACGAGCCGAAGTAGACGGCGTCCCCCGCAGCGACGACGTGGAACACGGGGTCGTAGTTGCGCATCGAGCGCAGGCCGCGCAGGTTGTGGTAGGCATCCCACTTCGCCGGCCCCGCCCACGCCGGCCGCGGCGCGTGCGGCGAGCGCCACGTCCACGCCTCGCGCAGACGCCGCGCATCCAGCCGCTCCCCCGTCGCGCCGCTGCGGCCGACGTCGTGGCGGAACGTCGGCCACTCCTCGGCCCACGACATCGCGCACAGCAGCAGGAGCATCCACCCCTGCGTCCTCGGCCATCCTTTGTTCACGTGTTGTCCCTCGACTGCCCTCTCACGGGGCCGGCTGGCCCTGGCGGCGATTATAGCAACAGCGCGGTTCTCGCGCACGCACGCCGCATCTCCCTGCCAGCCACCCCGCGCGGCCGGGAGCCTGGGGCCGGCGCCGCGGGCGGCCAGCGTCTCGTCCCCCAGCCACCCCGCGCAAGCAGGCCCCTGGCGCATGGCGCAGTTGTGCAACTGCGCCATCCGCCTCCGCCGCGCCTGCGGGCACACGTGCCAGCGGTCTCACGCGCTCGTGGGTGCGTGCAGACCCCGCCGAGGCGGCCTCGGCGCGTGTCTCTGCCGGCGGCGCTGCGCGGGCGGGAGCCTGTGAAATGGCGCAGTTGTGCAACTGCGCCATCCGCCTCCGCCGCGCCTGCGGGCCCACGTGCCAGCGGTCTCACGCGCTCGTGGGTGCGTGCAGACCCCGCCGGGGCGGCCTCGGCGCGTGTCCCTGCCGGCGGCGCTGCGCGGGCGGGAGCCTGTGAAATGGCGCAGTTGTGCAACTGCGCCATCCGCCGCGACCTGGCTTGTTGCCCCACGTGTTGGCGGGGTTACCAGCCGGTGGCTGCGGTTGGACGCCGCCGGCCCGGCCCCCGCGCGTGCCCGTGCTCAGAGCGTGTTTCAGAATGAGAGGGATCCCTGGCGAAACGGGAGGGCGAAGCTCCCGCTGAGCCGCAGACGGGGCCTGCACCCCATGGAGAGGCCCGTCCGCCGCTAGGCGGTGGCGCTGTCAGAATTCCACGTGGATTTCCCTACGCCGTGGTAGGTTGCGCGTGCGCAGAAGGCTCCTGCGGCTCACCGAGAGCGCTCACCGGAAGGTGACCCTACCAGAATGTCGTCGCCCGGCTGACAACGCAACCGCCTAGTCCGCCGCAGGCGTCCGGCGGCTCGGCAGGAGCCTCGCCCTCCCATCGCCTCATTGTGAGACACGGTCCTTGGGGCGTGGTGCGGGCGCGGGCCTGCTAGGCGGCGCAGTTGTGCAACTGCGCCATCTGCCTTCGCGGCGCCTGCGGGCACAGGCGTTGGCGGGGGCACGAGCCGGTGGCTGCGGTTGGACGCCGCCGGCCCGGCGCCGGCGCGTGTCCGTGCTGGCGACGCTGCGGGGCGGGGGCTGACGAGGCGGCGCAGTTGTGCAACTGCGCCATGTGCCGGGGCTGCGCTTGCGGGCAGAGGTGGTGGCGGGGTCAGGAGCCCGCGGCTCGGGGTTGACGCGGCGGGCTGGGCGTGGGAAGATGGCAGTAGAGGAGCGATGGGACGGATAGGACTGGAAGGGGCCACCAGTGCTTCTCGCGACGGGGTCGACGGTGTACCGATTCGACGGCGACGCGGAGCCGCGGGCAGGCTTCGAGGCCGAGGGGGTGCGGCGGGTGGCCGAGGGGGCCGGCCTGGAGGTGGTGGCGGTGGACGACGGCTCCGTGGCCGTCCTGCGAGAGGGCTGCGAGCAGTGGATCCGGACCGATATCGAGGGCTCTGTCGAGTCGCTGCTGGTCCTGAGGGAGGAGCCGCTGGAACTGCTCGTCGGCACCGAGCCGGGGCACGTGTACCGCGTGACGAGCGGCGGGGCATCCCGCGATCGCTGGGTCTATGCCGATGTCCACGTCGGCAGCATCATGCGCTCGGGCGACGCCGGCGAGACCTGGGAGCCGGTCACGCCCGACCTCCACGAGGACGTGCACCAGGCTGCTACGTGCCCTGCCGCGCCCTGCCGCGTCTGCGCGGCGACGGCCCGCGCCGCGTACGTCAGCGACGACCGCGGCCGCTCCTGGCACCACCGCGCCGACGACCTCGACGAGCGCTACGGCCGAGCTATCGCCTTGCATCCTCACGAGCCCGACACCGTCGTGACTACCGTCAGCGACGGGCCCCACGGCGAGGACGTCCACGGCCAGCTCTACGTGATCCACGACGCGGGCCGTCACTGGCGGCACGTCGCGGACGGCGCGACGGCCTGGCGCGAGGCCCGGCAGGCCCGCGCGCCGCTGACCCCGCTCGCGAGCGAGCGCGCCTGAGCGGCAGGCGCGGGAGGCCAGCATGCTCCGATACCCGCCCAACGACCACATCGCGGACGTGCTGGAGCGCGTGGCCGCGCTGCTCGAGCAGCGGCAGGCGAACCGCTATCGCATCGAGAGCTACCGCCACGCGGCCGAGGCGCTCCGAGCGGCGGACGAGCCGCTGTCGGACCTCTGGGAGCGACAGGGCACCGATGGCCTGCGCGCGATCCGCGGCGTCGGCCGGCGGCTGGCCGACCACATCGAGGAGGTCCTCGAGACGGGCACGCTGGCGCTCCTCGAGCGGCTGGAGGAGGCGGGGTCGGGCGAGACGCCTTTCGTCAGGCTGCCCGGCCTCGACCGTGACGAGGCGGTGCGCATCCACGCCGCGCTCGGGGTCGAGACGCTCGAGGAGCTGGAGATCGCCGCGCACGACGGCCGGCTCGAGCAAGTCGAGGGGATGACGGCGCCGCGCGTGCGGGAGCTGCGAGCCGCGCTCGAGCAGCGGCTCAGCCGCTCGGCGCGCCGGCGCGCCCGGCAGCCGCAGCCCAGGGGGCCGGCGCCGCCTGTCGAGCTGCTGCTGGCCGTGGACGAGGAGTACCGCGCGAAGGCTGAGGCGGGCGAGCTGCGCACGATCGCGCCCCGGCGCTTCAACCCCGACGGCGAGAAGTGGCTGCCTATCCTCAAGGCCGAGCGCGAGGGCTGGCGCTTCACCGCGCTCTTCAGCAACACCGCCCGCGCCCACGAGCTCGGCACGACCCGCGACTGGGTGGTCCTCTACTTCCGCGCCGCGGGCCGCGAGGACCAGTGCACCGTCGTCACGGCGGGCCGCGGCCCGCTGCGCGGCCTGCGCGTCGTCCGCGGCCGCGAGGGCGAGTGCCGCGAGCACTACGGGGTGTGACGTGTTCCCGGGGTGGGCGGCGCAGCGGCCCCCGCCTGCTTGACGACGCGGATGACGATGGGTGGAGAGCTGAGCTTGTCGGCTCGCCACGGCGAGACCTCTCCCTTCGCAGCGCACGCCCAGCCGCCGCCACCGTCGGTCCTCTGTGCCTGGATGAGGCCTCGCTCGACCTTGATGTGTGCCGGGTCGCGGCCCCTGTCGAACGACGCCCTGAGGCGGTACTCGCCTGTGTCCACGAGGCCGAGCCCGAAGTAGAGGGTCGCCTTCTGCGGCTGCGGCGGCTCATCCAGCCGCTCGAGCTTCTCGAGAAGCTTGTCCTGCCGTTCCCTGCGGACAGGTGCGGTGATCTCGATGCGGTGGGTCGCGCCGGGTCGCACGGAGCGCGCCCTGGCCATCATCCGCTTCCGCCCGTGGGTCATCCACCGGATGAAGATCCTGCCGCCCACTGGCTCAGCGGTGATGCGCCAGGCATATTCGCTGCCCTTCTGGTAGATGGGCGCGGCGGGCAGGGTGAGCTCGGGCTGGAGGTCGGGCTCGACGAAGGCGATGGCCCGCTTCGTGACGTTCTGGATCTCCAGGCGCAGTGCGAGCGCCTCGCCCGTCCGATAGACCTGCTTCTGCGAGATCAGGCGCATGCGGAGCCCACCGGCCGGCGGGCTCCAGGCGCCGAGCACCTCAGGCGGCTTGTGCTCCCGGGCCGCGGCGGGCGCCCGGGACGCGGCGGCCAGGAGCAGCAGGCACAGGATCGGGCGGATAGGACCTATAGGACCTATAGGACCGATAGGACATATTGGGCGCGTGGCGCGCCTCCTCTGCGGTCATGCGCCGCCCATTCTTCCACCCATCCAGTCCTCCATCATACCAGGAACTGGCCGATGTGGCGCTGGGTGAGCAGGAGCATCGTCTCCCGGAGCGGCGGGCGGGACCATTTCGGCCCGTGGGGCTCGATGCTGAGGTAGCCGTCGTAGCCGTGCTCGTAGAGGAAGGCCATGACCTTGCCCCAGGCGATGTCGCCCATGCCCGCGGCGGGCTGCGAGGCGAGGCCGGCGTCCATGTAGAGGTGCTCCTTGATGTGGACGTAGGCCACGCGGTCGCCGTGGTCGCGGAGGATGGGGAGGTAGTCGTCGCCGTGGTGCTGCCAGTTGGCGGGGTCGAGCTTGATGCCGACGTCCATGCCGCGCTCCCACACGCGCTGGTAGTCGGCGATGCCGAGGAAGAAGCTGTTGCCGTGGATGGGGTACATGGCCAGGGTCATCCCCGCGGCCTTGACGCGCTCGATGTAGGGCGGGAAGACGGCGGCGAACTCGTCGGCCTTGGCCTCGGGGGCGGCGTCGGGCATGTCGCCGCCGCCGGTGATCAGGGTGCTGGCGCCGAGGGTGATGGCGAAGTCGATGGCGCGGCTCAGATGGCGGAGGCTCTCGGCGCGCTCGGCGGGGTCGGGCGCGATGTGGTTCCAGCCCCACAGGCCGAGGGCGGCGCAGCGGGCGCCGCAGCGGTCGAGGATCTCGCGCATGCGCGCCACCGTGTCGGCCGTCAGCTCCGCGAAGTTGGCCCAGTAGTTGTACTCGATGCCCTCGAAGCCGTGGGCGGTGGCGAACTGCGCGTCCGCCTCGACGCCCCCCAGGTCGTTGCGGCCGATGAACGCGAGCTTCATGTCTTCCTCCTTGCCGGACGGGGCGGGGGGTCCGAGCGACGGGCGGCATGCTACGCGCGGCGGCCGCCTGGGTCAAGTGCGGCGTTGTCGCGGCCTGGGCGTCCTGCTATAGTGGCGCCCCGTCCGGCGGCTGGGAGCGGTGGAGTGCGCGATGCGTGACGAGCGGGGAGAGCCGCGGGGTGCCGGGGCGTCCGACGCGGCGCGGCGCCGCCGTGGGCTGGCGTTCGTCGGCACGGCGGTGGCGACGGTCGGCTTCGCCATGGCGCTCCAGATGGGTCTGAACGCGAACTTCCTGGCGGACGACATCGGGGTGAGCGGCTTCCAGCTCGGGGTGCTGGAGGCGGTGCGCGAGAGCTGCGGGGTGCTGGCTCTCGGGGTGCTGGCGCTGCTGGCAGGGCTGGCGGAGCCGCTGGTGGGAGCGGCGATGCTGGTGCTGGTGGCGGTCGGGCTGTCGGGCTACGCGTTCGTGCCGAGCTTCGGGTGGCTGGTGGCGGTGAGCGTGGTGTGGAGCCAGGGTCTGCACGTGTGGATGCCGCTGCCAAGCTCGATGACGCTGGCCCTCTCGGAGCCGGGCCGTGCGGGGTATCGTCTGGGCCAGGTGCGTGCGGCGGGCTCGGCGGGGTTCGGGGCTGGGATTGCGGCGGCGCTGGTGCTGAGCCTGTTGGGCGTGCGGATCCGGCCGATGTTCGTCGTGGCGGGTGCGGTGCTGCTGGTGGCGGTCGGGGCGTGCCTGGGAGTGCCGCGGGGGATCAAGACCCCGGGCCCGCGCCTGGTGGTTCGGCGCCGCTACCTGCTCTACTACGTGCTGAGCTTCCTGGAGGGCTGGCGCAAGCAGATCTTCATGTGCTTCGCCGGGTTCCTGCTGGTGCGTGTGTACGGCACGCGGCTCGAGACGATCCTGCTGCTTCACGGTGCGGTGCAGGTTATCGGCTTCGTGGCGGCGCCGCGGGTGGGTCGGCTGATCGACCGCGTGGGCGAGCGGCGGGTCCTCGTCTTTTACTACGGGTGCCTCATGTGCTTCTTCGTCGGCTATGCGTTCGTCCGGAACGTGTGGGTGCTCTACGCGCTGTTCGTGATCGACAGCGCCTACTTCGTGTTCGCCACGGCGCTGACGACCTACGTGAGCCGGATCGCGCCTCCGAGCGAGCACACGCCGACGCTGAGCATGGGGGTGGCCACGAGCCACGTCGCGGCGGTGGCGATGCCGCTGCTCGGCGGGTTGCTGTGGGAGCGTCTCGGCTACCAGTGGTCGTTTCTCATCGGCGTGGCGGCCGCGGCGCTCAGCGTCGGGGTCGCCTTCCTGGTGCCGCCGCGGGCGGCGGCGGCCTCGACGCGGTGATCGCGGCGCGCGCCCGGGAGGGCGCGCCGGCGGGCGGGGGATGGCAGGCAGCTCACCAGCGGCCGCGGTCGCCGCGCGGGCGAGCCTGGTCCACGGTGAGGGTGCGGCCGTCGAGCTCGGCGCCGTTGAGCGCCGCGAGGGCCGCCTTCGCCTCCTCGTCGGAGGGCATCTCGACGAAGCCGAAGCCCCGCGCGCGTCCCGTATCGCGATCGACGATCACCTGGGCGCGCACCACTTCGCCGTGGGCCTCGAACGCGGCCCGCAGTGAGGCATCGTCCGTGTTGTAGGACAAGTTCCCGACATAGATGTTCATGCACCCGCTCCGCGCACAGGGATCAGAACGTGGGTGGGGCGAGCCGTGGACCCCGACCTCGGCCGAGAGTATAGCGCCGTGCCGCGAGGCCTGCAAGGGCTCGGCGACGCCGGTCCCCTCGCTGGCCGGCGGATGCTTGACAGGCGCCGCCCGGGGGTGTAGGACTGTTGCGGCGCGGCAGGGCGCGACGAGAAGGCAGGGCGAGGCGGACGGTCCGGCATGCAGCCCCGACG
>CBFDBL010000159.1:0-10295 GCA_965603035.1 uncultured bacterium | reverse complement strand
CACCCTGGCCGAGCGCCTTGCGGACGTGGGCGACGAGCTGCTCGGGCGCGATGGGCTTCTCGATGAAGACGTCCACGGGCAGCCATCCCTCGTCGATCCCAATGTTGAACGTCGGCCTCTGGTTCACAGAGGTGAGGACGATGATGGGGATGTCGCGGGTGGCCTCGTCGCGGCGCAGTTCCTGGGCGCAGAACATGCCGTCGCCGACCGTGCGCATCATGATGTCGAGCACGATCAGGTCGGGCAGCTCGTAGCCGTTGGCTTCGAGCACCGCGCGGTGGATGGCGACGAGGTCGGGGTCGTCGTCCACGACCATCACTCTCTTCGGTGCGCTCATGGCGGCGCCTCCTTCGCAAGCAAGGGGTCGTGGCGCGGGGGGAGTCCGGCCCGCGCCCTTCAACGAGCACGCTAGGCGGACAGAACGGTCTTGGCGTACGGCCAGCCGAGGAGCCCGCCCTCGAGGACGCGGACGTGGGTCCAGCCGTTGGCCTCGAGCACGAGGGCCGCCTCGTAGCCGCGCAGCGAGATCTTGCAGTAGCAGACGATGGCGGCGTCCTTGTCCTGCGGCAGCTCGTCGAGTCGGCCGCGCAGGGCGCCGAGCGGGATGAGGGACTCGCCGCGGTCGAGGCGCATGACGTCGAACTCGTCGGGGCCGCGGGCGTCGAGCAGGAAGGGCGCCTGGCCGTCGTCGAGCTGCGCCTTGAGCTCCGTCGCCGAGATGCCCTTCATCCTGCCGAGGATCTTGTTCTCGAGCACGTGGGCCGCCGTGATCAGGGGGTCGAGGGCGGGCGAGTAGGGCGGAGCGTAGGGCAGGTCGGCGCAGCCGAGGTCGGTGACGGTGAGCCGGCCGTGGATGGCGACGGCGGCGAGGCCGATGCGCTTGCTGGCGTCGCCCGGCCCCACGGCCTGGAAGCCGAGGAGCCTGCCTGTGGCGGTCTCGGCGACCATCTTCATGATGATGGGCTTGCCGCCCATGAAGGGCGGCTTATCGAGCGCGACGGTCACGGCCGCCGTCACGTCGTAGCCGAGCGCGCGGGCCGCCGTCTCCGACAAGCCGGTCGAGCCGGCCGTGTAGTCGAAGACCTTGCACACGCCGGTCTGGATGGTGCCGGGGAACCGGGCGCGGTTGCCGAGCACGGCGTTCTGGCCGGCCACGCGGCCCTGGAGGTTCGCCAGGTCGCCGAGCGGCATGAGCACCTTGTGGCCCGTGATCAGGTGAGGGATCTCGACGCAGTCGCCGACGGCGTAGATGTCGGGGTCGGAGGTCTGCATGAGCTCGTTGACGGCGATGCCGCCCCGCTTGCCGATGTCGAGGCCGGCCTGCTCGGCAAGCGCGGCGTTGGGCCGCACGCCCACGGAGACCACGGCGAGCTGACTGGGCAGCTCGGTGCCGTCGCGGAGCCTCACGGCCACGAGCTTGCCGTCCTCGCCGACGAACTCGGTGACGGCGTTGTCGGTGATGACCCTCGCCGTCTGGCTGTTGACGTGGTTCTCGACGAGCTTCGCCATCTCCCAGTCGAGGAAGCCGAGGATCTGTGGCAGCATCTCGACGACGGTGACCTCGATGCCGGCGAGCTCGAGCGCCTCGCAGGTCTCCATGCCGATGAGTCCGCCGCCGACGACGACGGCCTTCTTGACCTTGCCCTCGTCGCGGACGGCGCGGAGGTAGTCGGCGTCGCGCATGGCGTGGAGGGCGGTGATGCCGTCGAGGTCGATGCCGGGGATGGGCGGCATGACGGGGCTGGCGCCGGTGGCGATGATCAGCTTGTCGTAGGGGAGGGTGTGGGTCTCGCCGGTGTCGAGGCACCGGCACTCGACGGTGCGGGCCGAGCGGTCGATGGCGGTGGCCTCGGTGGAGGTCATGGTGCGGATGGCCTTGGCGGCCATGAAGAACTTGGGGTCGCGGACCACACCGGTGGGCGTGCAGATGAGCTGCTTGCGGTCATCGAAGAACCCGCCCACGTAGTAGGGGTAGCCGCAGGAGGCCATCGACAGGTCGGGGGCCTTCTGCACGATGGTGATGTCGGCGTGCTGCTCGAGCCGCCGGGCCTTGGCGGCGGCCTTCGGGCCGGCCGCGGAGCCACCGATGACCACGATCCGTTTCGCCATCTAGACGCCTCCTCTCATGTCAAGCGGGTCCGTCGTTCGCCGGCAGATGGTGCTGGGCGGCCACGATGACCGCCTCGCGCGAGCGCTCGATCGCGGGATGGTCGCCCTCGACGACCGCGAACAGCGCGTCCACGAGCCCGGGCCGCGGCAGGTAGTAGCAGCGCCGCGCACCGTCGCGGCAGGACACGACGGCGCCGCAGTGGCGCAGGACGGCAAGATGCTGGGACACGTTGGGCTGGCGCACGTCGAGCAGCTCGCGGATGTGGGCGACGCACCGCGGCCCGCGGCGCAGCTCGGCCAGGATCATCAGCCGCACGGGATGCGCGACGGCCCTCAGCAGCTCCGCTCGCTCCGCCAGCCGCTGGACGTCCATGCCGTCGCCTCCACGCTGCGCGGCCCCGAGCCGCACGGGGCGGCCCGGCTTGGGGCCGCTCATCGCTCCCTCATCACGATCGCCTGCCGCGGGCACGCTGCGACGCACCGGCCACAGCCCGTGCACCCCCAGGCGTCGATCGTCGCCAGTACCGAGACCGCGATCGCCTCCACGGGGCACACCTCCGCACACGCGCCGCACCCGTCGCACCGAGGCGAGTAGACCTCGGCCACCATCCCGGGCAGGCCCTCGGCCTGACTCGCGCCGTCGCCCTGCGCGAGCTGCCCGGCCAGCGGGGGGGCGTCGGGCTGAGGCGCGCGAGCCAAGGGGGCGCCGGGCGGGACAGCGTCCATCCCCGGACGCCTCCCCATGCCACCACGGCCCCGGCCGCCGCCTCGACCACCACCGCGTCCTCGTCCCATGGCTCCCGTCCTTTCCCCGTTGCCAGACGCTGACGGCCCGAAACGGAACCCGGCTGACGGCCCGCGACGGCGCCATCCAGGGCCTCCCCCGCTGCACCTCGCCGGCGAATCAGGAGATTCGCATATTCGAATGTCCGCAGATGCTAGCCGGAAAGCTCTCCCCTGTCAAGCCCGGTGTCCCGGCCGCCTGTCCCACGCTTCGGGCCGCCGGCGGCCGTCGTCACGAGCCGGCGTGGCGCTCGAGGGCCTCGAGCAGGACCGCGCCCTGCTGCGCGCCCACGAAGCGCTCCGCCTCCTGGCCGTCCTTGAACACCACGAGCGTGGGGATGCTGCGGATGCCGAGCCCGGCGGCGACGGCGGTGTGCTCGTCCACGTTCACCTTCGCGACCGTGGCCTTGTCGCCGACCTTCGCCGCCACCTCGTCGAGGACGGGGGCTTGCATCAGACACGGGCCACACCACGGCGCCCAGAAGTCCACCAACGTCACACCCTCGGCCACCGCCGTCTCGAACTCGCTGTCGGTCAGATGCTGAATCGCGTCGCTGGCCATCGTCTCTCTCCTTCGTCGAAGTGGTTGTCCCTTGCTCTCTCCGCCCGCACCAGAGGCGACTGCCGCGCCAGTTGGGGCGAGGGGAAGCGTCGTTGCCACCTAAGTCATTCTCTCGCTGTCGCTTACGGCGCGCACGGGCCGGGTTTGCCGTGGCGGCGGCCGACGAGCAGCTCGTCGTCCGTGACGCTCATCTCACGAGTCATTATAGCCAACCACCGCCTGGCGAGCAAAACCCGCAGCCGTTCCGAGCAAGGCGGCTCGACCCGAGCATCAGTGCTCGACGGGCCATGGCAGGACGTTGCGGGGCGGCGCCCAGGCCTCGTAGCGTGCGGCGAGGTCGGCGGCGACGTCGGCGTGGCGATCGGAGAGATCGTCGAGCTCGGTGCGGTCGGCGGCCATGTCGTAGAGCTCCCAGCCGCCGGGGTGCTTCGAGACGAGCTTCCAACGGCCGCGGCGCACGGCGCGGTTGCCCTCGTGCTCCCAGAAGAGCACGTCGCCGGGGTCGCGCTCGGTGCCGTCGAACAGGGGGAGCAGGCTGCGGCCCTCGAGCGGCTGGATGGCCTGGCCGGCGAGGTCGGTGGGGTAGTCGGCTCCCGCGGCGTCGAGGCAGGTCGCCATCACGTCGGTCACGTGGCCGAGCTGGTGGGTGAGCTGCCCGGCCGCGATGCGGGCGGGCCACTGGGCGATGAAGGGCGTGGCGATGCCGCCCTCGTGCACCCAGTGCTTGTAGAGGCGGAACGGGGTGTTGGAGGCGTTGGCCCAGGGCAGTCCGTAGCTGAGGTAGGACTCGCGCGGCCCGGGCGGCACGCCGGGCTCGCCGCGGTCCACCTCCTCCGCGCAGCCGCCGTTGTCGGCCATGAACATCACGAGCGTGTCGTCCTCGATGCCCCGCTCGCGCAGCTTGGCCAGGATGCGGCCGACGACCTGGTCCATGCGGTCGATCTGGGCGGCGTAGACGGCCATCATCAGGTCGCGGCGCTCGCGGTCGTCCACCTCGTCCCAGGGCGGCGCCTTCGGGTCGCGCGGGCTCAGGGGCCAGCGCTCCGCGATCAGGCCCAGCTCGAGCTGGCGGGCGAGCCGCTCGTCGCGCACAGCGTCCCAGCCCTCGCGGTAGCGGCCGCGGTAGCGCTCGATGTCCTCGGGCCAGGCGTGCAGCGGCCAGTGGGGCGCCGTGAAGGCCGTGTAGAGGAAGAAGGGCTGCGACCCGCCGCCGTGCTGCTCGACCATGGCGACCGCCTGGTCGGCGATGAAGTCGGTCAGGTAGAAGCCGTCGGGCTCGGGCGTGAAGGGCTGGTCGTCGATGGCCATCTGGCGGCCTTCGCTGAGCTGCCAGTAGTTGCTCGCGCCGCTGATCAGGCCGACGTAGCGGTCGAAGCCGCGGTCGCACGGCCAGTGGGGCCGCTGCTCGCCCACGTGCCACTTGCCCGACATCAGCGTGCGGTAGCCCGCGAGCCGCAGTGCCTCGGCGAGGGTCACGCAGCGCTCGTTGAGGAAGCCGCGGTAGCCGGCCACGCCCCAGTCCCGGACCATGTGGCCGATGCCCGCCTGGTGCGGCTGGAGGCCCGTGAGCAGCGCCGCACGCGACGGGCAGCACCGCGGGGTGATGTAGAACTGCGAGAACTTCACCCCGCGCTCGGCCATGGCGTCGAGGTGCGGCGTCCGGATCTCGGAGCCGTAGCACCCGAGGTCCGAGAACCCCATGTCATCGACCAGGATCACGACGATGTTCGGGCGGGGGTCGCTATCCGGCACGTCTGGAAGCTCCTAACGCTGGACGAGGCGGACGGGTCCGAGGACGGTGATGTCGGGGTAGTTGCTGACGGCGCGGCGGTCGACGACGCGGAAGCGGAGGCGAAGGCTCTTGGCGTCCTTGGCCGCGTCGGTGATGTCAGCGGCGATCCATTCCTTCCCCTCGCGGGAGAGCGCGATGTCCTCTTCCCAGGCCAGGCGGTCGTTGGCCCAGAGCTGGAGGAAGCGGTAGCCGGTCCACTGATCGGTGACGTGGGTGTCGTTGACGAAGGCCTGGAGCACGAGGCGGCCCTTGAACGCAGGCGTCGCCACTTCGGCGGCGATCTCGGCGTAGTCCCCTGGCTTGGACGGGGTCTTGCGGGGATACGCGATGGCGACCGCCTGACGGCCGCCGGCCTCGTGGAGGCCGATGCCCCACGTGCCGCGCCAGCGCATCGGGGCCTTCAGCCAGTCGGCGGGGGCAAGCTCGGCGAGCGGCTGGCCGGGCGGGCTCTGGGCGCTCTTCGCGAGCAGCGCGGCGTAGTCGCCGACGACGACCTGCTTGAACACCTTCTGCATCTCGGCCTGGCGTCGCGCGGCGAGCTTGCGCCAGTGGTCGAGGCCGGCGACGCGCGTCCTCCAGAGCCTGGCGTAGTCGTCGATGCCTTTGAGGCCCTTCAGGGCCTTGGCGACCTCGTCGGCCCGGCGGGTGGCCTGCTCGCGGGCCGCGGCGAGGGTGCGCTCGGCCTGCTGCTCCTGGCCGGCGATGAGGAGGCCGACCATCCGCTCGTCGAGGTCGCCGAGCGCGTAGTCGGGGTAGTCGAGCTGCGCCATCGCGCGGGCGTAGCTGACGGTGGCCCGCATGGGCTCGAGGAACAGCCTCTGAAGGCGCGCAGCCTCGATCATCGTCTCGGCGGGGGCCTTGGCCTCGAGCGTCTTGAGGAGAGCGTCCATCTCGCCGAGCAGCTCGAGGGCTTTGGCACGGTCGTCGAGGCGTTTGAGGCGGGGCGGCCACCCGCGCCGGGGGCGCGTGCGCCGGACGGGCAGTTCGAAGAGGCCCTTGAGAGCCGCGAGCTTGTCGTCGAAGCCTCCCGCTGCATCGGCCTGCGCGGAGCCGAAGACCCAGGAATAGATGGACTGCCGCGTCCGCGCCCAGTTGTGGCCCTTCGGGTCCCACGCCCAGAGGCTGAGGACGGAGCAGACATACTCCTCGGGCCATCCGCCCCAGAGCATGACGGTGTCGGTGTGCTTCTCGCCGTCGCGCAGCCTCTCGTATCGGGGGCTGTGCCAGCCGACGGTCAGCGGCGGGACGTCGAGGTAGGCGCGCCGGCCGTCGGGGCGGAGCGAGGAGCCGCCGTAGCTGTCGTGGAGGAAGCCGCCGGTGGTGCGCGGCCAGTTGTGCCACCACCCTGGCAGGCGCTTCAGGCCGAGCTTCCGCGTCGCCGCAAGGTCGGCCGCGCACGGCACGCGGGTGAACATCCACGTCGCCGACTCGAAGCCGGGCGCCGCGACGACGCTGCGGTTGAAGCCCGTGTCGATGTGCTGGTAGGAGCCGGTCGGCGGGACGGTCATGATCTGGCGGCCCGTCATCCCGTGCTGCTTGCCGAGGGCGAGGACGCGGCGGATCAGCTCGGGCGCGTTGCTGCCCGGCCCGGGGTCGTCGAAGGAGACCCAGAGGCCGTCGACGCCGAGGTCGAGGGTCTCCTGGAACTTCGCGAGCACGGCGTCGAACTGGCCGGGCTTCACCCCGCAGAAGACGGTGCCGTAGACGAAGAAGCCGCGGCGATGGGCCTCGGCGAGGATCTTGCGCGCCCGGTCCTTGTCGAAGTCGAAGCCTGGCGGGATGCCGAACTGGCCGCGGCGCGGCGGCGGGCCGTCGCGCAGGTCCACCCAGTTCATCCGTGCGCGGACGTAGGCGTCGAAGGTGCCCGGCTCGAGGTGCGCCTCGGGCCGCGAGATGGGCCGGCCCCGCCACGGGATGCTCGGCCAATCGCGAATCGAGACGACGGGGAAGACGACCTTGTCGCCGTCGCGGCGCAGCAGGTCGAAGAGGGCGTCGGCGCCATAGATCACGCCGCGGGCGGTGCTGCCGCCGATGAGGATCACGTCGCGCGTCGGGTCCGCCACCGTCTCGATCACGAAGCCGTCGTGGCCAGGCGACCTGTCGCTGAGGTCGATGCGATGCCGCTTACACAGCATGTCGATCCAGCCATCGGGCGCGCGCTGCCCGAGCAGGATCACCTGGCGGACCTGCTGGCGCAGCCTGGCCTGCGGCAGGATGGGCAGCTTGCGGTCGAAGCGCCGCTCGATGAGGCCCTGGAGCCGTTCGGCCGCATAGCGCTCCGGCTCCGTCGCCTTCGCTGCGACGACGATGGCGCACGCCTCGGGTGCCAGCAGCTCAGCCGTATGGCCGCTGTCCTTGGAGACCTTAGGCGTCGGGACGATGGGGCAACCGGGCTCGGCCGACTGGGCACTCATGGACGCAATGAGACGAAAGAGAAGGAGCGATCGGCGCATCGGGCTGTCTCCCACGAGCGGATGCGCCGACTATAAGGCCCACGGTCTCACTGTGTCAAACTGGGCGATTCACTCGATCCGAAACACGGCGACGTCGTCGATGTGGACCTCCTCACCCGGCTCGAAGCCATCGACGATGACGATGAGGCGGAGGCTCTTGACGGCCTTGCCGGCGATGGCCGTGGGGATCTTGCCTGCAACGAACAGGCGGCGCCAGTCGCCGGCCGTCGCCTGGACCGACGTGGACGGGCCGCGGGAGAGGTTCTTGCCGTCCTCGCCCAGGGGCGTCAGGTTCAGGGTGATGGTGGCGCTGCCCTTCGGGGCCTTCGGGACGCGGACGTGGGCGGTGGCGGCGTAGCGGCCGGGGGTGACGTCCACGCGCTGGTGCGGGCCGCCGCGCTTCATCCCCGTGCACAGCACCCCCTGCTTGCCCGTTCGCGCGGCGGCGGGGCTCACGACCTTGGTGCCGATGCCCCACTTCACCCAAGGGCTCCATTCCCTGGGCCACTTGCCATCCGCCGACGCGAAGGAGGGGTTCGCGGAGACGGGCTTCGTGGTCTTGTCTGCGAGCGCGAGCATCGTCTTGGCCGCTGTGGCGACCGTGACGACTGGGGAGCCTGCGAGGCGCTGGATGCGCTGGCGGACGGCGTCGCTGCGGTCGGCCCAGTCGAAGGCGAGCCACAGGTAGCCCGAGCCCCAGCCGTCGCCGCGCAGGAGCGGGTAGCGGTCGAAGTCGATGCGGCGCACGAGGATGGGCGGCTTGCGGAAGTCGGCGGTGGCGAGGCGCTGACGCGTCTCGGCCATCGTCAGGGCGCGCTCGCCGAGGCGCAGAGCCCGGAGGGCGTCGGCCTCGGTCCTCACGGCCATCTCTCTGGCTTCGGTGTTCGCCCGATAGGCGATGGCCGAGGCCTCGTAGTACTCGAAGAGCTTCAGGATCGCCTTCGCGCGCGCCTGGTGCTTCGGGGTCTTCGCCTTGGCGACGACGCGCTCGAGGAGCTCGCGGCACGTCGCGATGTCGGCCTCGGTCACGTCGGCCAGGTAGCCGGGGTCGTTGAAGCGCAGGTACTGGCCGCGTTGGGTGAACCACTTGCTGTCGAGGATGCGGCGGGTCCAGAAGTCCTCCCAGAGGGCATAGTAGGCCGCGAGGTCGTCGGCCGCATCCTGGCCGACGCAGCGGACGTACCACTCGCGGAGCAGCGCGTCCACGTCCTGGTGCGGGTCCCACTGGAGCTTGAGCGAGACGTAGAGCTTCGGCCCCTCGCCCCAGTTCGGATAGGCCTCGGCGTAGAGGGCGCGGACGCCGTGGGCGCGGCCGAAGCGGTAGTAGTCGGCCATATGGTGGAACCACACGCGGGGGACGCAGTAGCTCCAGCCGTAGATGTAGTCGTACCAGCCGACGACGGGGCTCATGGCCTGCCAGGCCTCGGTCATCCGCTCGCCTTTGGCGCGGAGCGCGGGGTCGATCCACTTCATCCGGTCGTAGGTCATGTAGGGGATGATGCGCTCGTGGACCTTGACGCGGCTCGGCGGCTGCGCGACCTCGCTGTAGGCCAGGCAGCCGAACCACTTGTCGGGATGCTTCTCGAGCACGCCCTCGACCACCTGGTTGCACCACGCGAAGTAGCGGTCGGACACGTCGCGGCGGCCGAGGAAGTTCGGCGCCTCAGGGTCCTTGGCCTGGCACTGCTCGCACTCGCAGTGACCGCTGCTGTCGTTGACGCCGAGGGAACAGCTCGTGGCCTCGGGGTGCTCATCGAAGGTGCGGCAGATGTTCTTCACCGCCTCCTCCACGAGGCCGTCAGCGCTGAAGCACGGCTGCCAGCCGTGGGTGCTGTTGCTCGGCGGCAGGAAGCGCTTGCCCTTGCGGATGGGGAAGAAGTGGGGGTGGGACGTCGTGTAGGTCTCGGGCGGGATGAGGCGGATGAGGTTGTGGTGGAAGCTCACGCGCCCGTGCATGCGGTTCCGCCGCGCCCACCTCGCCTGACCCTCGCCCTCCAGGCCGCTGAACAGGCGGGAGAAGAAGGCCGGCTCCTGACGCACGGTCCGCCGCGGGATCGCGATGGTGCCGTGCTTCGGCACGTCGTCGCCGAGGGAGCCAGGCATCAGCCAGCGGACACCGAGGTAGCGCTCGAGGAACTCGCAGACGCCGAACTCCGTGCCCCACGGCGTCGGCCCCGCGATGACCAGGTTGCGGGCGTCGACGCCGCGGATGACGAAGCCGTCGCCGTCGAGCGTCTCGATGCCGAGGCCCAGGCCCTTGACGTAGTCGGTGAGGCCCACGTGGATCGTCACGGGCTGCGACCCGGGCTCAGTGGCGACGGGGAGTTCGGCGCCCGACGAGCGCTTGACGTAGTCGGCGAGGAGCCGTGCCGCCTGCTCGGTCTGCTCGTCGGCCCCGGCGGGGATGAGGATCGTCGCCCGCGGCTGGCCGTCCTCGACGATGGCGACGGGCCGCCCCGCGAAGGGAGCGCAGCCTGCCAGCAGCACGAGCGCGACAGACAGAAGACGCCTGAGTCCACTCATCTCCGCCTCCTCACCCGTCCGAGCGGAAGGGGAACGCAACTCCCTCTCCCACCGGGAGAGGGCCGGGGTGAGG